>JAFUDC010000059.1 GCA_017459345.1 Eubacterium sp. | reverse complement strand
TAGGTAGCAACTCCTTTCTGGGGCATGGTTGATTGTTTCTAGGCAACTCAATTTTACCATGAATCAGTGAGGAGTTGTTTTATTTTGTTAAAAATAATAATGTTTATTTAAGCGAGTTTTGGCGTTTCGCAAACGCCTAATAAGAATATTGATAGAAAGGAAAAGAGAATTATGCCTGTAACTGATTTACTGGAGAGAAATCATAAGCTGTACGGGGATGAGATTGCCCTGGTGGAGCTCAATCCCATGATGAAGGATCCCAGAAGAGTATCCTGGAAGGAGTATGATCTGGTTCAGCAGACTTCCCCGGTTCCTTACCGGAGGGAGATTACCTGGAATGTGTTCGATGAGAAGGCCAACCGGGTGGCCAATATGCTGATTCATCTGGGTATCAAGAAGGGGGACAGAGTGGCCATTCTCATGTTTAACAATCTTGAGTGGCTGCCCATCTATTTCGGTATTCTGAAAACCGGAGCCATTGCAGTTCCCTTCAATTTCCGTTTCGATGCGGACGAGATCATGTACTGTGCCAACCTGGCAGAGGTACATATGCTCTTTTTCGGTCCCCAGTTTGTGGAACGTATCGATTCCATCAAGGACGAGATCTGTAAAGGCCGCCTGATGATTTATGTAGGAGATAACTGCCCTGATTTTGCGGAAAGCTACAGGGAGATGGTATCTGATTTCTCCAGTAAGGCTCCCCTCATCCGTATTGAGGATGAGGATGATGCAGCTATTTATTTTTCTTCAGGAACCACAGGTTTTCCAAAAGCAATATTACATAATCATGAGAGTCTGCTGCAGGCAGCTCAGATGGAACAGAAGCACCATCTGACCAACAGGGATGATGTCTTCCTGTGTATTCCGCCACTATACCACACCGGAGCCAAGTTCCACTGGATGGGCAGTCTATGTGCCGGAAGTAAGGCGGTGCTGCTCACCGGAACCACACCGGAAATCATCCTGGATGCGGTTTCCAAGGAAGGCTGTACCCTGGTATGGCTCCTGGTACCCTGGGCCCAGGATATCCTGGATACCCTGGACAGGGGCGATCTGAAACTTTCTGATTATAAGCTTGACCAGTGGAGGCTCATGCACATTGGAGCCCAGCCGGTACCCCCGTCCCTGATCAAGCACTGGAAGGATTACTTCCCTCACCATCTCTACGATACCAATTATGGCTTATCCGAGTCCACCGGCCCAGGCTGTGTTCACCTGGGTGTTGAGAATATCCATAAAGTTGGTGCTATCGGTATTCCCGGCTATCGCTGGTCCTGCAAGATTGTGGATGAAAACGGAGCTGAGGTTGAACAGGGTACTGTAGGTGAGCTCTGTGTGAAAGGTCCCGGCGTTATGACCTGCTATTATAACGATCCCCAGGCAACTGCGGAGACTTTAAAGGACGGCTGGCTTTATACCGGCGATATGGCCATGCAGGATGAAGATGGATTTATCTTCCTGGTAGACCGGAAGAAGGATGTCATCGTCAGCGGCGGGGAGAATATCTATCCTGTCCAGATTGAGAACTTCCTAAGTGCCTATAACAAGGTGAAGGATGTGGCTGTCATCGGACTTCCCGACAAACGTCTGGGAGAGATTACCGGTGCTATCATCGCCATCAAGGAAGGGATGGAGTGTTCAGAGGAGGAAATCAACGAGTATTGCAAGGAACTTCCGAGATACAAGAGACCCAAGAAACTGATATTTGCTGAAGTTCCCAGGAATGCCACCGGCAAGATTGAAAAACCTGCCCTCCGCAAGAAATATGGAGCAGACCGCCTGGTAGAACAGCAGAACAGAGGATAAACAATTATATCTATTAAGCAAAAATAATCTCAATATAACAACAAAAAGGACCGTCATGGTCCTTTTTGTTTCGCCTTTATGTGATTAAATATCATTACTTATTGCTTCTTCTCCAGATATTCATCTTCTCAGCCTCAACAATGAGCTCATCCCTGAAATCCGGGTGGGCGATGGAAATCAGTGCTTCTGCTCTCTCCCATGTGGACATGCCCTTGAGGCAAACCTTGCCATACTCTGTAACAACCCAGTGGGTGTTAGGACGGGTATCTGTAACTGTTGAACCCACAGCCAGGGTCGGACGAATCCGGGAATGCATCTTTCCGTCTTTGGAAGTAAATGTGGATGAGAAACATACGAAGCTCTTTCCGCCCTTGGACTTATATGCGCCAAGTACGAAGTCGAGCTGTCCGCCGGCACCGCTGATCTGCTTGGTTCCGGCACTCTCTGCATTGATCTGGCCGTAGAGGTCAATATCAACAGCATTGTTGATGGAGATAAAGTTGTCGATACCGCCGATTACATCGATATCATTGGTGTAGTCGACCGGAGCACTCATACACTGCGGATTGTCATCCAGGAAGTCATAAAGCTTCTGGGTTCCTGCACCGAAGGCGTATACCTGACGGCCCCTGTCGATATTCTTCTTAAGACCGGTGATCTTACCAGCCTTTGTGATATCTACGAAGGCATCCACATACATTTCCGTGTGAACACCCAGGTCCTTGAGGTCAGATTCAGCGATCATGGAGCCCACAGTGTTGGGCATGCCGCCGATACCTAACTGCAGGCAGGCACCGTTGGGAATCTCCTCCACGATAAGCTTGGCTACGGCAACATCTACATCCGTAGGCGGAGCACCTGCACCCATCTGAGCGATCAGCGGATTATCTCCTTCCACAATATAATCTACCTCAGATACGTGGATGGCTTCTTCAAAACCGCCAAGACATCTGGGCAGTTTCTCGTTTACTTCAACGATAACGACATCTGCCACCTCACATACGGCTCTCATATGGGAAGCATTGGGTCCGAAGTTAAAATATCCATGCTTGTCCATGGGTGTTACCTGGAACATGGCAACATCCAGGTGACGGATGTTATCGCGATAATAACGGGGCAGCTCAGAGTACCGCACCGGAGCATAAAATGCAAAGCCCTTTGAAGCAGCCTTTCTCTCGATTCCGCTCATATGCCAGGAATTCCAGGTGAAGTGCTCTGCAACATCAGGCACCTTAAAGATCTCCGGTTCCCACATCAGGATTCCGCCGCGCACCTTTACATCGGTCAGCTCCTCTGCTCTTTTCGCCAGGGCAGCGTCAAGGGCTACCGGTGTAGCTGTAGTCCATCCATAATCCACCCAGTCGCCGGATTTTACGACCTTAACGGCTTCTTCTGCTGTGACCAGCTTGCTGGCATATTCTTTTAAATAGCTCATAACATTCCTCCTAATCATATCATTTGACCTTGGTCTTACTGATATTTTAAGGCATCTTCCAGATTTGGTCAACCTAATATTGGCTCAGCTAATAAAACCAGCTCAGGTAAATCTGACAGGAGACGGACATTTTGGATCTTTACTCCGTAACCTCTATTGTGCTTTTGATCATCCCCATCCAGCAGCTGTAAGGGATGGTTCCGGTTTTCTCAGGGAGGAAGGATACCCTGTTATCTCCTTCCATAAGAACAATATCCAGATTGTAGGCAGGGATAAGGATCTCCCCGTTGCAGCCGTTGAGCTTACCCTCAGGTACATGGATGGTCCACTCAACCGGGATCCCCCTTTTAACCTTTATGGCAGGATAGCTGCCGTAATCAATCTCTGTGCGGACCTGCTGCTCTCCTTCATCATTGATAACTGCCGCCTCCGGGCCAGACATTTGTCCTGGCAGATGGATTGAGGGAAGTCTTATTCCTGACAGGGAAAAACCATCAGCAGTCATATGAATTCCCATGATAAAGATAAGGAATGCGGATACAGTCAGCATATACCGGGAGAATCTCCGGTTCAGGCTGCCGGCAAGATAGCCGAATCCCAGCATCAGAGGAACGGTACCTGCACCGAAAAGCAGCATGGAAAGAGCACCTCTGATGGCTGATCCCGCAGTCAGGGCATAGAGCTGCATGGACTGCAGGGGGCCACAGGGCATAAGACCGTTTAACAGGCCGATGACAAAAGAAGACTGCCCTCCAAACCAGCCGATTACCCGGCCATATACTCCAGCAGGAAGATGAAAAGTCAGGGAGTGAAGGGAGCGAAAAAGGCCCAGCATATTTAAGGCCATGATAATCATAACCATACCGGCCAGTATGGGAAGGAATCCGCGAACCAGACCATTAAGTCGGAGGACACTGCCCACTCCCCCGACTATAGCTCCGATGATAGTATAAGAGATAACCCGGCCTGCCTGATAGCTGACATTAGACCGGAATATCTTATGGTCTCTTCTGGCAGCAGTGGTGCTCTGAGCCAGATTGATCCCCCCGCACATAGCCACACAGTGAACAGAGGTCAGCAGCCCGATGACAAAGACCATGGAAAGACTGATGGTGGACTCTGCTTTTGGAAAGATATTCAGATAGCCGGTCCATCCCATATGATCTGCGATCATGTACAGGGATAACAGAATAATCAGGATGGAGGCGGTCTGTATCATCCCGTCTCTTCTGACCTCCTGCAATACAGGCTCATAGCCCGCCTCTTCTATGGCCTTGTACAGGCTGTCTTCGTCAGTCCGGTCGGGCTCCCATATGACCTCCACATCTGCATTTTTGAAGCTTGCATTTGCTTTAAGAACCCCAGGTAAGTTTAAGAGAGCCCTGCTGATTCGTCTCTCACATTTTTCGCAGAACATTCCCTTAACCTGAATCCTTCTGCTCCTTTTTGGCATGGTCAATGCTCCTTCACCGATGTAAATAAATCTTCGTACTGACTCAGTTTATCCATATCAATAGAGATACCATCTTTCTCACTCTCAATTATGGTCTCATCGATGGTAATGGGATGGCAGCCACCTCCCGGCTGGTCAATCACTTCCAGAGGGAAGGTCAGGCCGCAGTTGTTGCACTGAAGGACGTCACCATCCTGGCTGTAATAGGCACCAGGGGCTCCATTGCAGGACTGACAGGTTCCAAGAGCGACTTTCGGCTTCCCGTCTGCTCCCAGACGGGCAATCAGCTCAATCCTGCTGTCCCCTCCTGCCCGGATAAATGTCACCTCATCCTCCTTAAGGTCAGCAGTCTTAATCAGAATACGGCCCTCAACTGAAGGCTCCTCAGTGGATGAGGCATCCTTTTTTACTGAAGCCGGAGTGAATAGAAAAACAGCTGCTGCCGCAATCAGCAGGACTCCTGCCAGGATAGGAAGAATAAGCTTTTTCATAGTGTTGATACTCCTTTCGAACTTTAAGGCCATTTCAAGGAATCATTTTTGAGCTAGACACGAGTTTTGCAATTACCTAGTCCGGGTCATTTAAGTAATAGCGAAATATTAAGTTGCCGTTTATTACATCGTGCACATTTTATAAGCCATAAAAATCACTGCCTGAAATACAATGTGTATAACAGACAGTGATGCTTCTATCTGATTAAATATAGTACATATCATCAGAAATCAATTTATGTTCCATATAATAGTTTTCAAGGTCAGCCAGGTTAATGTCATTAAGCAGGATATCCATCTCATGGTTAATCCTGTTGATCAGCAGCTCCTGTATGGCTACAGATATACCGGTCTGGGCCGGGATCTCCGAAATATTCTCCTCTTCCAGATAATAAGTTCCCTCAAGGGCTTCCAATATATCAGCGGCAGTGATCTGATCCGCCTCTCTGGCCAGAAAATATCCTCCCTGAGGCCCCTTGATACTCTTTACGATACCTGCCTTCCTGAGACTTGCAAAAACCTGCTCCAGGTACTGGGGAGAAATACCGTTCCTTTCAGCAATCAGATTAAGGGCCACATGTCCGTCTTTAGAATTGACCGCAAGATCTACCAGAGCTCTCAGGCCGTAACGACTTTTGTTAGATAATTTCATGAACATTCCTCCTCAACTAATAATGTATAATAAATTCCGACTTTTCTAATATGTATTATAGGTTTATAAGAAGGATTTGTCAATAAAAAAATCTCGGTCATCTTAAGTCCCCTCGTCTAAAAACTCAGGTTTTTCTGACTAATGCTGTCGGTTGCCAGATTTTCTCCTCTATAAGCAATAGCTTTTTTCCGACTTATGTTGTCGGATGCCCGATCTTGTAGCTCTTTTGCTATGCAATCGAGACAAGATCCGGCTACTTATCTTAATATTATAACCCATTTTACCCATCTATTCAATAGGTAAATAGATGGCCCGGTAAACGAAAATGAAAAGAAGCTTTCAGGAACTGATGTTGATCTCCTCCATGGACACTTCCGTATGGTTCCTTATGATAAAGGCCCTCAGAACGGGTTTTTCTGTATCAGCAAGAGACAGAATCAGATACCTGCTGTTTGAATCATGAGCCAGCCTCTTATCCTCCTCAGAGGGACGGGAGGGAGTCTCCGGATGTGAGTGAAAGTTTCCGATCATGATGAGACCTTCCTTTCTCATATCACGGATGGCAGCAAGCTGCTCTCTGGGATCCATGGAAAAATGTTCCGGGCTGGCATCAATGTTGGTCAGGTAGTATACTTTCTCAATAATCCGGTCCCGGCCCTCAATCTTTCCGGCAAGAAGGCCGCATACTTCGTTGGGAAGGCCCTCTCTGCCGTAATCGATTATGGAATTATAGTCCTCTTTTTTTATATATATCATAACAATTTACCATTTATTTCAAATCACAGGCCGCCTGGGCATAGTCAACAGGTTCCGTGATGGTTGGGTTCTCACCGCACACTGCACACTTTTTATCCTGCTTTGGCAGCTTGATGGTCCGGAACTCCATCTTCAGGGCATCGTAGGTTAAGAGTCTGCCGGTCAGCAGGTCTCCCACTCCCAACAGGTACTTGACTGCTTCCATAGCCTGAAGACTGCCGATCACGCCTCCCATGGCTCCGATAACACCGGCCTGCTTGCAGGTTGGTACCGCATCTGCCGGCGGCGGCTCCTTGAATACACAGCGGTAGCAGGGACCTTCTCCAGGCACATAGGTCATGAGCTGGCCCTTGAAGCGGATGATACCGGCATGGGAGAAGGGCTTCTCCTCCAGAACGCAGGCATCGTTGATCAGAAACTTGGCCGGGAAGTTATCCGTACCGTCAATAATGAAGTCATAATCCCTGATCAGGTCCCGGATATTATTGGCCATGACAAAAGTATGATAGGTATTGACTGTCACATCGGGATTCATCTCCCGCATGGTTTCCGCCGCAGATTCCACCTTCTTCTTGCCCAGATCGCTGGTGGCATGGATAATCTGCCGCTGCAGATTGGACAGGTCAACCACATCCGCATCCGCTATGCCGATAGTTCCCACACCTGCAGCAGCCAGATACATGGCCGCCGGGGCGCCCAGGCCGCCTGCGCCGATGATCAGCACTTTGCCATTTAAGAGCTTCTTCTGTCCCTTCACACCCACTTCTTTTAATATAATATGTCTGGAATAGCGCTCCAGCTGTTCATTGGTCATTGCCATCAGCGGCTGCCTCCTCCCATAAAGTAGATAAACTCTATCTGGTCTCCATCCTGAAGTTTATAAGTGGAAAAATCAGCAGAGTCCACAAAGTCATCATTGACTGAGACACTGACATACTGGGGTGTCTCCACATCTTCCGCCTCAATCAGTTCTGCAACTGTGATACCTTCTTCGTACTCTTTCTTTTCCCCTGCAATATTCAATATCATCTTTATTCCTTATCCTTTCTCAGATATTATTCTTCCAGCTTCTTTACCAGCATCTGATAAGTCCCGTTCTCAAGCTGCCTGAGTCCCAGCACCAGCTGCCCCTCATCCTTCATGCTGCGGGGTACATTCTCGGCTGGTTCACCGTCGTTCATGATCACACTTAAGACCTGGCCGATCTCCATCTCCTCCAGGGCAGCCTTGGTGCGGACAAAGGTCATGGGACACACAGAATCCGTGATATCGATGGTCTCATCAATCGTAATCTCATTTGCCATAATATGCCTCCTGCACTTTAATTTTCAGCTGGTCCCAGCCTACACGGTCGGCCGTAAATTTAAACCGCTCCCCGGGATTTGCATTTTCCGCAAAAAATGTAATGGCTGCGTCGGTGACCCGGAAGAGAGTCTCCTCGTCCTTCACCAGGGGAACCAGACTCTCGCCCTGGGCAATCTTGTTGCCGAATAATCCCCCGAAGGAGAGGTGATAGGCCCTCTGACCCTCCCAGGCGTCAAAGGGACAGGCCTTGACACAGCGGCCGCACTGGTTGCATTTGCTGAAGTCACAGGTAAGTTTTTCATCCTCAATGCTGATCACACCCTCCCGGCAGGCCTTGACGCAGACACCGCAGAGAGTACATTTATCCTGCTTCCAGCTCACATCCAGGGCACCCTTGATGCCCACATCGTTCTCTTCCGCCTTCAGGCAGTTATTCTGACAGCCGGTAACGCCGAACTTGAACTTATGAGGGAGCTCCCTGGCATAATATCTGGCATCCAGCTTCTTAGCGATATCATAGGAATCTATATTGCCGCTGGGACAGACCTGATCGCCCTGACATCCAGTCACAGTCCGGACTCTTGGCCCGCAGACACCGGGCTTGACGCCTCCTTTCGCCAGCTTTGCCTTGACTTCCTCGATATCTTCATAATCAATAAAGGGAATTTCTATACTCTGACGGGAGGTCAGATGAACATACCCTTCCCCGTAGGTATCTGCAACCTCCTGGATGGCCCGCAGGTTTTCGGCGGTGACATTGCCGGCCACCACCTGCAGTCTCAAGGAGAATTTGCCTTTTTGCTTCTGGCGCATAAAACCGCCTTTTTTCAGGCCTGCATAATCAATTTTTGCCATTATAACTTCCTCCTCTGATAGCGTAAGCTTTTTTCTGACTTAAATTGTCGAATGCCCGATTTTGTACCTCTCTTGCTTCGCAATCGAGACAAAATCCGGCTCCTTAATAACTATAATTATCCTGACTAAACTTACATGCCGGCTAGACCGGCATCTCATATTTCCTCCCCAGCATCTCATACTTTCCGGCTCCGTATGTATGGTAGGGAAGCTTCTGCCAGGTCACCCCGGCAAGTCCATGAAGGTACTGACCGATCGCTTCCAGTTCTTCCGGACGGTCATTAAAGCCCGGAATTACCGGTGTCCGGACTGTTTTAGGCAGATCCGGCCAGACCTGGCATAAGGCCTCAAGATTCTCCCTGATTTTCTGACCGGATACCCCGGTAAAGGCCTTGTGCCTGTCATCATCAAGGGACTTGATGTCAAAGAATATCTGATTGAGATACCCTGCCGCCTCAAGTAGTCTTTCTTTGGGAACATACCCGCAGGTTTCCATGGCAGTGTTCAGGTATCTCTCCCTGGCCTTTTTCAGAAAGAGGACAGCGCCCGGCTGACTTAAGGGTTCTCCTCCAGACAGGGTGATGCCGCCTCCTCCTGAAGAGTAGAAGGATGCATCCTGCTCAGCGATATCCAACAGGTCTTCTATCTCCCGGCTCTCCCCCACCACCTTAAGTGCCCTGGAGGGGCAGTGCTTTGCGCAGGCAAAGCACTGCCGGCATAGATGAAAATCGACCTGTGCCTCATGCTGCTTAAATAGAATGGCTTTTTCCGGACACAACTGCCCGCATTGTCCGCACTCCTCTTTTCCGATGCATTTGCCCTTTCTGAACATGAGCTCCGGCCTGGGATTCTGGGATTCCGGATTGCAGCACCAAGAGCATCTTAAGGGGCAGCCTTTCAGGAAAAAGACTGTGCGGATCCCGTCCCCGTCATGCAGGGAGTATCGCTGAATATTAAATACGATTAGTGTTTCTTTCATTACTTCCGGAAACCTTTGCTGTTCGTTTGTTAATGCCTGACAGTTACTCAGATTGCCATCTGTTCGGTCCTGGCTATCAGGTCATCCTGCAGGTCTTTGGATAACTCAGTAAAATATGCACTGTACCCGGCAATCCTGACCAGCAGATCACGATATTCCTCGGGATGCTCCTGGGCTTTTCGCATGGTGTCGGTATTTAACACATTAAACTGGACATGCCAGAGCTTAAGCCTGCAGAATCCTTCGATGAACTGTACCAGCTTATCTGTCCCATCCTGGCCGTCAACGCAGGAAGGGCTTAGTTTGATATTTAAAAGGCGGGCGGCCCGGTAGTTGTTATTCCAGTTCTTGGTATTGAAATTGGACTTTAAGATAGCTGTGGGCCCCTTGGTATCTGCTCCCTGGGAGGCGCTTGACCCGTCTGACAGGGGCGTCCAGGCAAAGCGGCCGTTGGGGCTGGCGCTGACTACCTTACCAAAGGGTACATGGGAGGTAAAGGGCACATAGCGAAGGTCGATATGGGCGCCGAATTCCTTCCCGTATTTTCTGGCAAAGTCGCCTGCTTCCTTATCAAGCCTCAGGCCGATCTGGTCTGCATAAGCCTCATCATTCCCATAGGATGGAGCATTAAGCAGACGCTGTCTCACTGCCTCATGCCCCTTAAAGTTGTGGCGCAGGGCATCGATAAGCTCTGTCATGGTCAAAGTTTTATCCTCATAGACAAGCTTCTTGATGGCGGCAAGAGAATCAATTACCGTCCCGTAGCCGATAAACTCAAAGTATCCTAGATCAATTCCGCCCTCAATGTGCTCCTGGTGGAGATCGGTGAAGGAGTCTCTGCATAGTTTCTGCAGGGCAGAACCCAGAGGGCTGGCAAAATGTCTGGCCCTGAGATGATTGATCTGATATTGCTGGCGGAAGGCATGCCGGATGAAATTCTTCTGCTGCTTCAGGTAGGCCTCAAAGAATTCCTCAAAGTCTGCGAATTCTTCCGGATTCCCTGTCTCAAGTCCCAGAAGTTCATCGCCGTATTTAAGCATCTTTCCGTTATATAAGGTCATCTCCAATGCAGCTGCAAAGTTAATGTAGGCTCCAGGACTGGTATAGGTATCCCGGTTTGGCATACGGCACTCGGCGCAGCCGGAGACACTGTAATCGTAGGCTTCCTCAAATGCGGCTCCCTTGGATAAAAGCAGGGGAATCACTTCCTCATCGTTTATGATCTTGGGGAAGCCGGAACCGTCCTTGATGGTTTTTGCCACCTCCACCAGGTATCTTTTGGGACTGCCGATATGAATCCTTGCCGCCAGATCCGGATAGTTCATGGGGAAGTCCCTCTTGGACTTAAGGATCAGGTAGGTCAGTTCATTGGTGGCATCTGTTCCTTCCGGCGTCTGCCCCCCTACTGTAACTGCCTCCCAGTGGGCATATCCCTCGTTAAATGCCCCGCCTGACTCAGACAGGTAGAGGTCTACAAAGGCGGCCATCTCCACCCACATGCACTCCAGGAGTTCCTGGGCCTCATAGGGGGTGATTACCCCTGCTTCCAGATCCTTTTTATAATATGGATAAAGATATTGGTCCATCCTGCCGTTTGAGATGATGGTTCCTGTCTTTTGCTCTATCCTGGAAAACATCTGGGTAAACCACTGAGACTGGACTGCCTCCCGGAAGTTTTCCGGAGGATTGGCAGGGACACGGCGGCATATTTGGGAAATACGAGTCAGTTCCCGCTTTCTGCCTTCATCCTCTGTAAGGCCTGCCAGTCTTTCTGCCTCATCGGCATAGCGGCCGGCCCAGAGAATAATGGCATCACAGGTAAGGATCAGGGCATCGATGAAGGGCTTCTTCTCCATCATGTCATAGGCACTGTCCTCATCAAGTTCCGCAAGCTTCTCCTCCATCTCCCGGCGGATTCCCAGGAAGCCCTTCTTCATGACAATCTCGTAGTCATGGACCCACTGGATGGATGACCGGTAGGAAGAGGTCTCATTGACGATAAACCTGGAGGATGACTCCTGGTCAGGATTGTAGGTCAGTCTTCTGGTATCCTCAGGAAATGCGATGGCAAGCTCCTCGTGATAGGTCTTCCCCTTCCAGTAAGGCTCGATTTCCTCCTTTACAATGCGGGCTGCCTCCTCCGAGATATCGAAGGGAGATGTGCTTCTTCCCGGAAGCTTCTCGATGTTGATTCCCAGGGTGTCCCCGTCAAGTTCCGGATAGAGGATGCCGTAGCGGGCTGAGCTTCCCGCCCTTCCTGCCAGCAGCTGGCCATCTTCTATAATGACCGAACTCTCCCTGGCATACTTATAGAGGGCCCTGGCCCACCGAAGAATCAGGGGCTGCCCCTCTGTCTCTTTAAATGATCTGGTAAAGATCAATCCTCTCTCAATATCGATCTGAGGCTTCACTCCCCGCACACGCCCGATCAGGCTGATGGCCCGGTTGGGATTATTGGAAGTGATCTTATGCAGGAGCCTTTTTTCCTGCATGGATAATATTTTTTCGCTCATAGAACCTCCTCTATATGGTGTAGGCAAAAGGCAGCTCCTCATCGCGGAAGAACTCCTTGAATATCAGGTCTCTGGTGGAGGAAAATGCAGTTCCGGTCCTCTGAATATGACAGATTTCCTCGATGGGAACCGTCTTCTTGATCCTGCCTGGTCTGCTGGATAAGACAACCACTCTCTCCCCTAAGAATATGGCTTCCTCAATATCATGGGTGATGAGGATCATGGTAATCTTCTCCTGCTGCCAGATTCTTCTCAGCTCCTGCTGCATGTTGATCCTGGTCATGGCATCCAGGGCCCCGAAAGGTTCATCCAGGAGGAGGATATCCGGCTTGTTGGAAAGGGCTCTGGCAATAGCCACCCTCTGGGCCATCCCCCCGGACAGCTGTCCGGGATAGGACTTTGCAAAATCCCCAAGCCCCACTAGCTCCAGATTTTCCTTCACCAGCCTGTCGGCATCCGGCTGATTGCGGTCGAGAGCAAGCTTGATGTTCTCCTCCACCGTCAGCCAGGGCAGGAGTCTGTGATCCTGAAAGACAAAGCCAATCTTCCTGGAAGGCTTCTCCACCTCCTGGCCATTGACCAGCAGAGTTCCCTCTGTTTTGGTTTCCAGACCTCCGATGATGCGGAGCAGGGTGCTCTTGCCGCATCCGCTGACGCCGATTACCGACAGAAACTCTCCTTTTTTGATATCCAGGCTGATATCCGTAAGGACCTTAAGGTCATCAAAGGATTTATTCAGATTTGATATGTGTACGGCTGTTTCTGATATATGATTCATTTAAGAATTCTCTTTCTAATTTGTTATACTCCGGGTAATTGTGAAACTGGCTCTTATCTCCCTGAACATACTCAGCTGGTCAGGTCCATTTTACTAATTTCCGTGAAACATATTTCAGAAAATCATCCATCAGCTTTCCAACGATGCCGATGAGCAGCATGCCCAGGATAACCAGGTCTGACCGGGACATGCTTCGTCCGTTGGACAGCATGTAGCCGATTCCTCTGGTCGCCGCAATCATCTCTGCGGCAACCACGCAGACCCAGGCGTTGCCCAGGCCTACCCGGATTCCCGTAAGAATGGAAGGAAGGGCCCCGGGCAGGATCACCCGGGTGATGAGGCGGAACCGGTCCACCTCATACACCCTGGCCAGCTCCAGGTATCTTGGATCAATGCTGTGGATTCCGGAAACTGTATTGAGGAGGACCGGAAAGAAGGCACCGATAAAAATGATGTATAATTTGGAGCTTTCCCCAATCCCGAACCAAAGGATTGCCAGAGGAATCCAGGCGATGGGGGGAATAGGCTTGATAATCTGAATCAGCAGCTCAGTAAATGCCTCTGCTTTAGGATGCAGGCCTGTGACGATTCCCAGGATCAGAGCCAGCAATGTGGCAATCAGAAAGCCTTCCAGAACTCTTAGAAAGCTGACCACTATATTGGCCGGAAGGCTTCCATCCTTTATGGTCGTAAAAGCTGCTTTTAAAACCGTCTCTGGCGGAGGCATGCTGATCACATTTACCAGGTTCAGATGACATACCATCTCCCAGAGGATCAGCACCAGAACCGGCAGCGTAATCCTCCATAAGAGATCAGTGATGAACCCTGGACTGTTTTTCTGCATCTTAGTATCCTGCTTCCTTTAAGTAATCTGTATTGATAAATTCATCTGCTTTTACCTGGTTTTGTATAATGCCTGCATCATAAGCATAATCTGCAACCTTGGTAATCTCTGCGATGTCATCATCGGTGAGGGATACCGTAAACTCAAAGTTTCCGAAGATGGTCTTCATCTGATCTTTTGTCACATTATATACAGGTGCAAGCTTAGCGGCCGCATCATCCGGGTTCTCCTTTATATACTGGGCACCCCGGTCAGCTGCCTTGATAAAGGCCTCAATCACCTCGGGATTAGCCTGGGCATAGTCTTTCACTGCATAGATGACCATGTTGCTCTTCTTGATGCCGGTTCCGTCAATGAGAACCTTTGCCTTACCCTCGGTGGTAAGTTTGGTGATGAACTGCTCCCAGATGACGATTGCATCCACCTGGCCATTCTCCATAGCCGCCGGACTGTCAGCGGCACCAAGGTTGACGGATTCCACATCATCAAATGTAAGTCCTGCCTGATCAAGCACCAGGGCCAGGAGATGCTGGGCGTAGGAGCCGGTGGCATAAGCTATTTTCTTGCCCTTAAGCTGGCTGATATCTGTGATATCTGAATCTGCCGGAACCAGCACGGCCAGAGATCTTTCCCCTGTCGCCACATTGGAGACCACCTGAATGTCCTGTCCGGTAGATCTGGCATTGATAGCCGGAAGGTCAGCCATGAATCCCACATCAGCCTCTCCTGCTGCGACTGCTTCATTAACCAGGGGGCCCGAATCATAATTGGTCCATTCTTCCTTCGCTCCCACCTTGTTCAATTCCTCTTCGATATATCCAAGCTCATGAGCCAGGTCTATGGAAGAATATAAGGGATAGGTCTGAGCTCCCAGCCTTAAAACCTTCTGTTCGCCGCCTGCGCTTCCGGTACTTTCTCCTGCGGAGGAACTTCCGCCGCAGCCGCTGATCAGACCTGCAGCCAATATCAATGCTAAAGTGATTCCCAATAATCTTTTCTTCATGTTCATACTCCTTTCCCGCTTAAAATTCTTTTAGATAATTGCGAAACTCTGTCAGTTAAAAAACATACTTTTCAGATATGTTTTATCTTGTTTGACCATACTATAATCTCTTTTTTAACATTTGGGAAGTATGAAAAACTGATAGGTGCTAACGAAAAATGATATATTACCTATTTAACCTATTTAAAATCAGGGTTTTATTTAATTATATCAGGCATAAAAGATAATCAAACCAAAAATTCATAGTTGACAAATATGAGATATATGAATTATAATCATTCTTAATGTTTATTACATATTTACTATATATGTTTATATGATATATTTATCCCACTCATTTTCAGGAGGAAGATTCGATGCAGTTAAACCAGCTCTTCTGTTTCATGGAAGCAGTAAAATACCATTCTATATCCGTGGCAGCGGAGCAGAATTATATATCACAATCTTCTTTTTCTTCATCTATATCAAGGCTGGAGAAGGAATTGGGGGTATCATTATTAAAGAGAACCAATACCGGCATCACTGTGACGGAATATGGAAACTACGTCCTGGACCAGGCAAAGCTCATCTTTGAAGCCCAGGACAATATCATCAGAGCATCAGACAGCAGCCAGCTCACCGGAACTGTCTCTGTTGGCTGCATCCCTGGTCCTTTAAGCAGCATACTGCCGGAGGCAGTTATTCAGATTCAAGAAAAGAATCCCGGTTTGATCCTCTCTTTCAACATTGGAGAAAGCAGAGATATTGCAAAGGATGTATCATCCGGCTATGCCAATCTGGGTATCGTGGTATGCGGGGTTTATCTTAAGAATTATAAAGATATCAAGTATACTCCTCTGTTTCAGGATGAGTACCTGCTTTATGTCGGAAGACAGTCTTCATTATGGGAGAAATCATCAGTCGCTCTTAAGGAGCTCAGAAAACAGAAGCTGATTGCTTACGGAGATGAATTCAAAAAGGATAACGGCGGTATCACCGAACTCTTTCAGAAAAAAGATTATCCGGACGTCAACCTGGTAAGCGACAATCCGGATTTTATAAAAACTATGGTTTCCAGATCAGACTATTCCACATTCTTTCCAAAACACATGATGGAGAATGATATATATGTTAAAAACGGCCTAATCAAAGGACTTCCTGTATCCGATTATGACCTGACCTTTGAGCTGGGATATATCGAAAGTACAAGCTACAGATCAAGCCTCAAGGAGGAAAGAGTTATGGATATCCTAAAATCGGCTCTTTACAGTTACGGCAAAATGTCATAAAATATTGGAAGGGAGACAAGGGACGGGTCTTTGTCTCCCTATTTTTTCGGGAGATAGAGACCCGTTCCATGTCTCCCATTTAATATCAAATACTCTGGAGGACACCATGATTATAGACTTTCATACCCATACATTTCCTGATAAGATTGCAGCAAAAACCGTTCATCACCTTTCCACCGTTTCTCACAGCAGACCTTGGACTGATGGCTCCATATCCGCTCTCTCCTCTTCCATGAAGAAAGCCGGTATCGATTACTCCATCAATCTGCCGGTGGCAACCAATGTGGGGCAGGTGGAGAAGCTGAATCAGACCATGATCCGGAATCAGGAGGACATGCTTAAAAGCGGTGTTATCACCCTGGGGTGTATGCACCCGGCTTATGAAAATTACAGAGACCAGCTAAAGATATTGAAGGATAACGGCATCAAAGGAATCAAGCTCCATCCGGCCTACCAGGAGGTGGATCTGGATGACATCAACATGATGCACGTCATCGACGCAGCCTCCGAGCTTGACATGATCGTCCTGATCCACGCCGGCATCGATATCGGAATCTTTGACCATGATTACTCTTCGGTAAAGCATATCCTGAAAGTCATTGATCAGATTCACCCGCCAAAGTTCGTGCTGGCCCACATGGGAGGCTGGGCCTGCTGGGATGATGTGGAGCGGGACCTTGCCGGTGCGCCGGTATGGCTGGACACCGGCTTTGCCATAGGACCCATAGAAAGAGCAGAAGGGGACCCCACCCCGCCATATATACCCAGCAATCTGTCCCACGAAGATTTCGTAAGGCTCTGCAGAAAGCACGGAACCGACAGGATTCTCTTTGCCACAGATTCCCCCTGGGCAGACCAGAAGGACTATGTGGACAGGGTGAAGAGTATGCCCTTTACTGACATAGAAATGGAGCATATCTTTTCCGGTAATGCCCTTGAGCTTTTGGGAATGAGGTAACTAGTTATTCTCTCTTCACCGGAAATGAAACTGTCACTTTAAACAGATCCCCGTCGATTTCTATCTCAAATCTGCCTCCCTGCAGCTCGGTAAAGCTGCGGGCGATGGCCAAACCTAATCCGCTTCCTTCCGTATTCCTGGCCAGATCGCCTCTGACAAAACGGTCTGCTATCTCGGATGCGTTAAAATTCATCTCCGATGCAGAGATATTTTTCATGATAACCTTTACGCAGCCTGCCTTTTCAACCATATCCACATATACCCTGGTCCCAGGCATGGAGTATTTTAAGGTGTTCTGCAGGAGGTTGTCCATGATGCGCCAGGTTCTGTTAGGATCCAGCCTGAGACTGCATTTCTCCTCCGGAAGATTCCATCGGAAGTCCAGACTGCTCTCTTCTATTCGGTCTTCATTCTCCATGCGAACCTGTTTCATGAGACTGGCCAGGTCTACTTCGGCGTAATTCATCACGATATCCCCGGTCACAGCCTTGCTGGCCTCAAAGAGATCCTCGATCAGAGCCTTAAGACGCTGGGCCTTGGCATCCAGAGTGGTCAGATATTCTTTCCGAAGCTCATCGGACAGATCTTCCTTTTTAAGCAGGTCAAGGTAGGTGATAATAGCTGTCAGAGGGGTCTTCAGATCATGAGAGACATTGGTTATCAGTTCTGTTTTGGTATTACGGCTTCTGACCTCCGCATTCACTGCCCGGGCCAGGCCTGCTTCAATGCGGTCGAGATCTTCATTCATTCTGTAGAAAGTATCTGCATCTCTTATTTCGTCAGACCTTGCTTGAGCATGATAATCAGGATCACCACTCCTCTCTTTTCCCGGTTCGGCAGCAGAGGAAGAGGCAATCTCTTTTGCCCGCACAAGTAGCCTGGTATAATCCTCCTGAACCTTACGATATCGTTTCATCAGCCAGATATAGAGACAAATGGAATATACGATTCCCAATAATACTCCCCAGAACCAGAAACAGCTGATCAGGACAATAGCCAGACCGTTAAGCAGAACCATTCGTCGCAGGATCAGCCCATCCTTCTCCATAAGATCTATCTGACCCGCCCATTTTAATATATCATGAAATTTTCCCCTTACCCAATGGAGGAATCGTGGAAAAAGAGCCCTCTCCTTTAAAGTCCTTACCGGATGAGTCAGGTAGGGAAGAAGGCTTGCAATCAGCCAGTAGGCAAAAAAACTGTACATAGCCCACATAATCCACACTACAGCATGGGCCAGATAGTCTGAGGCTGTGCCAAAGCCAAGGGTTTGGAAGAATTCTCTCAGGTCTGTCCCCATGGTTATCCTGGCAAAGTCCACAGAGTAAACCATGAAGGCAGCTATGGGAATACCAAGCAGGGCCAGCCCTGCAGTTATCTCTGATGGAAGTCGAAATACCGGATTGCTGCGCAGAGCAAGGGTCGGTATATTCTGCAGGATGAGAGCCAGAAGGGCCATGATCAGAGCGATCATCAGGGCTGTTATCAGATAGCCATGAAGAAGCCAGGCATCCAGCTCTGTCTGATAGGAAGGATAGGCATAACCGGATTTTTCTGAATTATCCCGGCTGGACATTCCGAAAACAAAGGTCTTATTTTTAATGGCCGGCAGAGGAATCTGCTTTAAGATCATGGCATCCTTTTCAAACTGAGCACTGCCGTAGCTATTATCTCCTTCCCCTTCCAGACTCGGGGCTATCTCAGCATCCCACAGTCTGTCCCAGGCTGTATCAAAATAAAGATCAGAGATGCCTGCTGACTGCAGGTAACTGGTCAGCTGAAGGGGATTTCCGGAGATATTCTTTGATTCCGTGACAGAGGGGTTTCCATCTTTATCAAAGCTTAATACAAAAATGCTATCATAACGTTCTGTCCCCACTGTCCCCTTATCATCAGTATCTTCATCCACAGCAGCTGTCTTTTCCGGAAGTTCCCGGGCTTCTAAAGCTCCAATTCCGCCGGTAAGTACCTGAAGCAGATTTTTATCAATTCCATAGTCCCTGATTACATTTCCTTTTTCATCTTTCACCGCCCCACAGCAGGAATAGAGGATATCTCCACTGTAATCGAAGGATCCATATCCGCTGTCATTATCTTTTAAGGTCAGGGCATCATAGGCATCATTCATGTAATGCAGCATCAGGTCAGAGGAAGCATTAAGTGCCGTCATCTCTTCCTTGCTGAGCTTTGAAGTATCATAATCCCTGGTATAATAGTTCAGAGCATCTTTTTCATCACTTAATCTGTAGTCCAGATAATATACCGCAAACAGGATATCTTTCAGCATGGACCCATCTTCCCAAAGATAACTCTTCTGCTTCTCTTCCTGCTTCAGCTTCTCTTTTTCCTTCTCTACGATAGTCTGTGCCTGGTTCCTGAATCCCGGGTAGGAATAAAGCATAAAACCTGCAGCTATGGACGCAGCAAGCAGAATGATCAGGAGGCTTATATAGCGGCTCTTTCCTTGCTGATTATTATGTTTATTCTTTTTTTCCTGTATATTTCCAGTATGATTATCTTGTTTTCCTGTCTTCAATTTTATATCCAACTCCCCACACCACCTTTAAATATTCCGGTTTTTTGGGATTCATCTCAATCTTCTCACGGATGTTGCGCACATGGACCATAATGGTATCCGAGTTCACAGCCTTCTCATTCCAGACTCTCTCATAGATTTCTTCCGCAGAGAAAACCCTTCCCGGATGCTTCATGAGCAGCAGCAGAATCCTGTATTCCATGGGGGTGAGTTTTACCAAAGATCCATCTACAGTAAGCTCCACCCTGTCCTCATTGAGGACCAGTCCGCCAATGACGTGAGTCCGCTCCTTGGGACTGCCGCCCGCTGCTATTTTCTCCTGCCAGAACTGATAACGGCGCAGCTGGGAATTTACCCTGGCCATAAGTTCCATGGGAGCGAAAGGTTTGGTGATATAATCATCAGCCCCCATATTAAGTCCCAGGATCTTATCAACTTCCTCGGATTTGGCAGAAAGCATGATCACAGGAATATCGTATTCCTTCCTGAGCTCCCTAATCATGGAAATCCCATCCATCCTGGGCATCATCACATCAACTATGGCAAGATCAATCCTTTCCTGACCCAGTAGATGAAGTCCTTCCAGTCCGTCCCCGGCTTTGCTTACCTCATAGCCCTGTGTCTGCAGGTAGATTTCGATTCCATCCCTTATTTCCTTGTCATCTTCTACAATAAGTATATGTGATTTTTCCATATCATTTTGTTCCCCTTATTCTCATAATAAATGATTCTCCTTTCCTCTATGATTTGACATTCAGATAATTGCGAAACCCCTGTTCAACTCATAAAATAATTCCTGAAGCTGCACGTATTTCCTTCTGTCAGAACAATCATAGAACAAGAATCCAAATATTCTCTGCAGAGAATTCTAAAGTATTTCTTAAGAAACGTAATAAAGAAACGTAATTAAAGAAGCCGAAAGCACCACATCAGTTATGCTCCCGGCTCTTTAAGTAAAGCTTTATGTTTATGAATTACTTGTACAGGTCTCGCTTATCCACAACACGGACAGCCTTGCCTTCGCTTCGCACGATGGACTTGGGTGCCAGTACCTTGACATCTACCTTGATGCCCAGCATGGACTTAAGACCAGCCACGATCTTCTTCTCCCTTGCCTCGGTAGGAACGGATGTATCCTTGGCCATCTCCGGTGTCTTCTCCACCTGTACCTCGATAGTATCTCTGTTGTTGACACGGTCAACGACGATCTGGTAGTTAGCCTGATAGCCCTGATTCAGAAGTACGGCCTCAATCTGGGATGGCCATACATTGACGCCCTTAACAACCATCATGTCATCGCTTCTGCCCATGGGCTTGTGCATACGTACATGGGTACGTCCGCAGGAGCACTTCTTTCTGGTCAGGTAGCAGAGGTCACGGGTACGGTAGCGAATCAGGGGGAAGGCCTTCTTGGTGATACAGGTGAACACCAGCTCGCCTACTTCTCCCTCCGGGAGAACCTCTCCGGTATCCGGATTGATAATCTCAGCAATGAAATGGTCTTCCTGGATGTGCATGCCGGCCTGCTCCTCACACTCGAAGGATACACCAGGTCCGGAAATCTCTGTCAGACCATAGATGTCATAAGCTTTAATCCCGAGAGTTTCCTCGATGTCATGACGCATCTCCTCAGTCCAGGGCTCAGCACCGAAGATACCGGCTTTTAACTTGATCTTATCCTTTAAGCCTCTCTCTGTGATGGTTTCACCCAGGTTAGCTGCATAGGAAGGTGTACAGCAGATGATGGTAGAACCCAGGTCTTCCATGAACTGAAGCTGTCTGTCTGTATTACCGGAGGACATGGGAAGGGTCAGAGAACCAACCTTATGGGATCCGCCGTTGAGTCCGGGACCGCCTGTGAAAAGACCATAGCCGTAGCATACATGAACCACATCATCCTTGGTTCCGCCTGCTGCCACGATGGCTCTTGCACAGCACTCATCCCACACATCAATGTCTTCCTGGGTATAGAAGGCAACGACACGGCGGCCTGTGGTTCCGGAGGTGGACTGGATACGTACGCACTGGTCCAGAGGAACACCAAGGAATCCGTAAGGATACTGGTCTCTCAGCTCGTCCTTGTTGGTGAAGGGAAGCTTGGTAAGATCATCAATTCCCTTGATATCTTCCGGTTTAACTCCGGCTTCATCAAGCTTCTGCCGGTAATAGGGTACATTCTCATACACGTGCTGTACCTGCTTTACCAGTCTCTCGCTCTGAAGAGCCTGAAGCTCCTCTAATGGCATGGTTTCAATTTCTGGCTGGAAATAGTTTTTCATGTTTCAATTCTCCTTATGCTTATTTCATTTGCATAAAATCCCTCAAATGTCAACCGTGTAACTTTGGCAATGACTTATGACAGTCATTACGATTCTTTTCATATAATTAACGTAAATTACTCGCTCTCGCGGCCCAGCTCAAAGGCCTTCATGTTGAGATCGAGGAACTTGGCCGGAACACACTCCCTGATGGCTTCCTGCCATTTTTCCACAGGAATATCAAAATACCTGGACAGGCGGCCCATAAGAACGATATTCACCGCCTTGGAGGAACCTGCCTCATTGGCCAGGGCCAGACAGTCCATGGCATCCACCTGGATGTCCTTATCCTGCATCTTCTCAATCAGATTCTCCGGATATGCGGCTGCACCGGTGATTACCGGCATGGGATCAATTTCCTGGGTGTTGACTACAATTCGCCCATCCTCCTTAAGATACTCAACATAGCGGGCGGCCTCAAGTTTCTCGAAGGACACGATAAAATCAGCCTGGCCCTTGTCAATGATGGGAGAGTATACCCTCTCGCCGAAACGCACATAGGTTACGACACTTCCTCCGCGCTGGCTCATACCATGTACTTCGGAAACTTTCACGTCGTATCCCTCTTTCAAAAGCAGGTGCCCCAGCAGCTTACTGGCCAGCAATGAGCCCTGGCCGCCGACACCAACGATCATAATATTCTTGGTCATATCTATCAAACTCCTCTTATAGCTAATGCTGTTATTCTGACTAAACACCTGTGCCATCACAGCTGGCACCACAATCAAGACTGCAAAGCATCAAATCTGCATAACTGCTGGCATACGCCGCAGCCCACACATAATGTATCATCAATGGCAGCCTTTCCGTCCTTGATGGCAATAGCCGGACAGCCCAGTCTCATACAGGACTTGCAGCCGATACATTTATCCTTAGCCACCTTAAGGGGCGGATTATGCTTCACATACTTAAGCAGGGCGCATGGACGTCTGCTGATGATGACAGATGGTTCATCGGCCGCCAGTTCTTCCTTGACTGCCTGATCACATGCCTTAAGATCGTAGGGGTCTACCACCCTGACTCTGTTAAATCCCATGGAACGACATAAGCTTTCCAGATCGATCTTTCCCGCAGGATCTCCCTTGATGTTATAACCGGTGGTCGGATTCTGCTGATGTCCGGTCATGCCGGTGATGGAGTTGTCCAGTATGATTACTGTAGAATTACTCTGATTATAAGCGATATTGGCCAGGCCGGTCATGCCGGAGTGCATGAAGGTGGAATCACCGATTACTGCTACGGTTTTTCCCTCGCTTTCTCCGCCAAGCGCCTTGTTGAAACCGTGGGTTGCAGAGATGGATGCACCCATGCAAAGGGTCATCTCGATGGCAGCCAGCGGCGGAACAGCACCCAATGTATAACAGCCGATATCTCCGAGTACAGTACATTTATTCCGGTTAAGTGTGTAGAAAAGTCCTCTGTGAGGACATCCGGCACACATTACAGGCGGTCTTCCGGGCAGAGCCTCGGACAGCTCCTTATAGGCCGGAACCTCCATGCCAAGCTTATCTGCAATCAGGTTCTGGGAAAACTCTCCCTCGATGGGAAGGACATCCTTGCCCGTCACGGTAAGTCCCAGCTGCTTACAATGGTTCTCAATCACAGGATCAAGCTCTTCAATGATGACCAGCCTGTCAACCTTAGCTGCAAAATCCAGAATCAGCTGGACCGGAAGCGGATTTATCATACCAAGCTTTAAGATGCTGGCCTTGTCCCCGAATACTTCCTTGGCATACTGATAACTGGTTGAGGAAGTGATGATACCCAGACTGGTATCCCCCATCTCCACGCGGTTGAAGTCGCAGCTTTCCGCGAACTGAATCAGACGGCGGGTCCGCTCTTCCACGATGGGGTGACGGCGGATGGCATTGCCCGGCATCATAACATACTTGGCAATATTCTTCTCATAGGCCCTGGGCTCCGGCATAACCCTCTCACCGGGGTCAACGACACTCTGGGAATGAGCCACGCGGGTACACATCTTGATGATAACCGGTGTATCATACTCTTCGGAGAGCTCAAAAGCCTTCTTTGCGAATTCATATGCCTCTGCGGAATCCGAAGGTTCCAGCATGGGAACCTTGGAAGCAATGGCATGATGGCGGGAATCCTGCTCGTTCTGGGAGGAATGCATACCGGCATCATCAGCCACACAGATTACCATACCGGCGTTCACACCGGTATAAGAGCAGGTGTAGAGGGGGTCAGCAGCTACGTTAAGCCCCACATGCTTCATACCGCAGAAGCTTCTCTTACCTGCCAGGGAGGCACCAAAGGCCACCTCCATGGCTACCTTCTCGTTGGGAGCCCACTCACAGTAAATCTCATCATACTTTGCAGCTTCCTCAGTAACCTCGGTACTTGGCGTACCGGGATAGGAAGATACCACAGAGCATCCGGCTTCATATAATCCTCTGGCAAATGCTTTGTTGCCCAACATTAACTGTTTCATACATACATCCTTTCTGTTAATAGTATCTTTTATCAGTTTTTCTCCTGATTGGTCCCCTTCTCTGTCATGCGGTCAAATATCTTAGCCAGACATCAGGTACCATAATTGAGCATACGGTTTACCCGGCTGATTGTTGCCGAGCTGGCACTGGTCTTCTGCATGATCTCAGTATAAACATTATCATCGTAGAGCATCCTGGCCACCTCGAACCTCTGCTCCATGGATCGAAGCTCCGTTATAGCGCAGATATCTTCAAAAAAATCGCAGCACTCATCTAAGGTTTCAAGTTCCAGGATTGCCTTATACATCCCAATCTTACGTTCCTTAGGAACATTCTTAGCCATAATAATCCCTCTCTTAACTGGCAGGTATCAAACCCGATAATATGATACATTATATCACAATTCATAGATTCAGTAAACCAAAAGTTTAAAGATTAAAAGAATGAAAGTGTATCAGTGAATGGACTCATCATTCATATATGCAGTTCCATCGCCATTCAAATAAAGACGGAAGAAAGATGGCAGACCGTTATATCTAATTTCTTCATTGTAAAGGAATTGTCCTTTTCTGAGGTCCGAAGCTCCGTCGCCTTTAAATCTGAGATAAAGACTCTCCCCGTCTTTTAATGTAACAGATTGATTCTTTTTTGCCTCAGTCCAGCTAATCCCGTCCTTGCTCCAGCCTGTCAGGGTTACAGGAGCCATCTCATCCTCGTACTCGTCACTGTACTGCCCTCCACCTATTCTGAAATCATACTCTATGGAGTCAAGACTCAGTTTAGCATTATATTTCTGACTGGTCACATTGACGATTACTTCTGCTTTTGCAAGCTTCACCTGCCTGCTGGTGAACTTCCCTTTCTGATAGACCGCAGACCGCTTCAAAACATCAGAGAATGGAGAATAGATGGTTTTCCCTTTATATTTGGTATAAGAGCGGAACTTATATTGATAGGATGCACCTTTTTCCACATTCTTATCTTTATAGACTCCCGGTGATTTCTTTTTGATTGTTGCTATCTTCTTATAGGCGGATGTTCCTTCCTTCTTGCGGTAAATCTGATATCCTTTGACAGAAAGTCCCTGTGTGGACTTATTCATGGAAAGATCGATCCTCTCCGGAGAACAGTAGGGGTCAGAATATGCATACTCATCCCATGATGTCTTGGCAAGTCCTGTATAATCATATACCTCGGAGTAGTATGCTTCGACATATTTGCCCTTCTTTTTCCTGAATCCCCTGATTTCAAAGACATAGGATCTGTTCTTCTTAAGACCTTTGACAACAAAGGACTTCTTTCCGGCTCCAAGAGTCTTGATAGTTTTAAAAGATCCGGTGTTTCCATTCTTATCCTGCAGGGCTCTTCTGATCTTCCATCTTGCGACATTCTTCTTATTGGGCCAGGACAGCCTGACGGATGTCTTTCCGGTTGCTGTACTTTTGGCTTCAATCCAGTCAGATGCCTTTACTCTGTCCGCACTTCCTGATGGAATAAAAGGCAGCATGGCGGCGGCCAGCAGGATGGCCAGGGCTTTAACTTTAATTCTTCTCATGGTATAGTCCCTCCTTTAAACAATTTTATTATATGTTATCACCATCAAAAGGTCAATTCCCCCCTCGTGGTTATCATGACCAGCTGATTTGCCAGGCAGCTGATAATCGTGTATAATGGGGATATATCTGTTCTGATCATATATGATAAGAATAATATTATTCCAGAAATCACTGTAACCGCTCATTTTGTAATAAGGCTGGATATTGCCCCGGTGAGGTTTACATGAATTACAACAACTATAATCTATGGGCTGACCGAATACGCTCAAATCCTTTAATAATGATGGTGATCCGCGGAGCCAATTACCTCTTTACCGGTCTGGGCTTTGCCATGTACCCCCTCCTGCTGTGGCTGATCCTGTACCGGTATCCTCTGCAGAAGCTGCTTGTGTATATTATATTGCCTGGCCTGGCTTTTTTCTTCATCTCAGTCTATCGCAGAGTCCGCAATTATCCCCGGCCCTACGAGGTCTACCCCATAAAACCTCTGATTGCCAAAGAAAAACGGGGACGGTCCTTCCCCAGCCGCCATGTCTTCTCCATCATGCTGATCGGGGGACTCTGGCTTGGTATTAACCCCGCGGCCGGTATCCTGGTGCTGGTCTGCGGCATGGGACTGGCAGTCATCCGGGTTGCGGGAGGAGTACATTTTCCCGGGGATGTGCTATGGGGAGCGGTTCTTGGAATACTGGCTGCAGGAATCACCTGTATTGTTGGTCTCAAGATATAAAAAGGGCTGCTGCACATAAAGTGCAGCAGCCCGTAATATATATCAGGTCTTATTACTCTTCATCCCTTGCCGGAATATCTAAAGCCTTGATACTTAAGCTGATCTTGCGGTCATCCTTCTTAAAGTCCACAACCTTAGCTGTGATCTCCTGACCAACCTTCAATACATCAGACGGTTTCTCAACATGCTCTCTGGCAATCTGGGAAACATGCAGCAATGCATCAACACCAGGCTCAAGCTCAATAAATGCACCGAAGTCTGTCATGCGGGCAACCTTACCTTCAACGATGTTGCCTACAGCATACTTCTCATCTGCGGTTAACCATGGATTGGTCTCAGGGAACTTGAGGGATAAGGCAATCTTCTCACCCTGGATATCCTTGATCAGAACACTTAAGTTCTCGCCGACATTGAAGACCTTCTTGGGGTTCTCAACACGGCCCCAGCTCATCTCGGAGATATGAAGAAGTCCGTCTGCTCCGCCAAGGTCCACGAAAGCACCAAAGTCTGTCACGTTCTTTACAACGCCTTCTACAGTCATGCCCGGCTCGATGCGTGCAAAGAGTTCTTCCTGTTTTTTCTTCTTCTCTGCAACTAAGAGCTGCTTGCGGTCACCGATGATCCGTCTCTTTCTGGGATTGCACTCAGTGATCACGAACTCGATCTCCTGACCGTCATACTTCTTCAGGTTCTTCTCATAAGTATCAGAAACAAGGCTAGCAGGGATAAATACTCTGGTATCCTCCACAACTACGCTTAAACCACCGTCAAGCACCTTGGCAACTGTCGCTTTTAATACTTCCTTGTTCTCGAATGCTTCCTGAAGTCTCTGGTTCACCTTCTCCGCTTTCAGTCTTCTGTAGCTTAAAAGAAGCTGTCCTTCGCCATCATTCACCTTGAGAACCTTGGCCTCCATCTCATCTCCAACCTTGGCTACTGTTGTAAGATCAAGATTCTGGTCATTGGAATATTCCTGTCTGGTAATAATACCATCTGTTTTATATCCGATATTGAGAATAATCTCATCCTCTTTAACATCGATAACAGTACCCTTGACAATCTCTCCATTCCTGATTGTCTTAAAACTTTCCTCCAGCATCTGGTCAAAACTCATTTCTGCCATGCTTTCATGAACCTCCTTGATAATATTGTTTGGGGTAGAAGCCCCTGCAGTAATACCGAGCTTGCCGATATTACGAAAATACTCCATATGCAGATCAGATTTCGTTTGTATATATATAGTATTACTACATTCTTTTTTACTTATCTCGAAAAGCTTCTGAGTGTTCGAGCTATGTTTGCCGCCAATCACGATCATGGCATCTGAGCGCCTTGCAAGTTCTCTGGTTTCGGTCTGCCGCTCCTCTGTGGCATTACATATCGTATTAAAGACTTTTATATCATAATCCTTTTCAGAGATAATTTCAACTAATTCCTGAAACTTATTGTGGTTAAATGTCGTTTGTGAGACGATGGACACTCCCGTGCCCGGTGCAAGCACCATCTCCCGCGCCTGCTCATGATTCTCAATCACGATGGGGGCGGTGCGACACCAACCCTTGATTCCCTCCACCTCAGGATGGTGGTCATTGCCAATGATAACGACAACCCGGCCGTCACTGCTTTCCTGTTCGACAATCCCGTGAATCTTTTTCACAAATGGACAGGTCGCATCGACCAGAGACAACCCGGCCTGCGCAATCTCGTCATATATGCTCTTAGGAACACCATGAGAACGAATGATCACTGTACCTGAACCTACAGAAGAGAAATCCCCATGGTCATGAATTACCTTCACGCCATGCTTTTCAAGATCAGCAACTACCTCATCATTATGAATGATCGGCCCGTAAGTAAAAACACTCTTGTTGGCTGCTTCCCTGTAAACGGTATCAACGGCTCTCTGAACTCCAAAGCAAAAACCCGCAGACTTTGCAATTGTAATCTCCATTGTTAACTCCGGCAATCTGTCCACAGTGACTGTCCCTCATAACTGTCAAGTCAAGACAGCTTCCTGCCATCAACGCAAGCCCCTGGCAGGAATATAAGGAAATGAAGTCAATCACTGCTTCCTGTTATGAAATTCTGCGATCACTGCATCAGCAACTTCTTCGATTGACATATCCGAGGAATCCACCAGAAGGGCATCCTCCGCCTGCTTAAGAGGAGCGATCTCCCTGTTCATGTCCTGCCGGTCTCTCTCGATGATATCATGCTCAATCTGAGAAAGATCACAGGTCTCACCCTTCTCTGTAAGCTCCAGGTAGCGCCTCCTGGCACGAACCTGGGGAGAGGCGGTGAGATAAATCTTAAGAAAAGCTCCCGGAAGCACGTGGGTGCCGATATCCCTGCCATCCATGAGGATATCCGATGTCTCCGCCATCCCTCTCTGAAGATCCAGGAGAGCTGCGCGAACCGCCGGTATCGCTGCCGTGACAGAAGCCATATTGCCCACCTCTTCTGTCCGGATATAGGGAGTCACATTCTCCCCGTTCAGGATGACCTGCTGCTTCCCCTCCTCATCATAGGCAAGAGAAACTTTGATACCCGGGCATTCTGCCTCAATTGCCTGTGTGTCATGTCCATCTATACCCTTCCTCAGGAAATACAGTGCCATTGCCCTGTACATGGCCCCGGTATCCACATAGATAAAACCCAGCTCACTGGCAATCCGTTTGGCTATGGTACTCTTCCCGGCACCTGCCGGGCCGTCAATGGCAATGCTGTAATGCATGAACATGTCCTCCTGTCAATCGCTAAAGCACTGATCGGCCTGCTTACGTACCCCGCCTGGAGTACATATAGATAAACCTTGATACAGTACCGCATACACTTGACTATTGTATCACAAATTAAAATAAATGAAAAGATTTTTTAACAAAAATGTTTGACATTTTTTATATTTACGATTGATCCTGACTGGCCTTCCCCGCAGCGCTTATCCCGGCTGTATAGCCTGTGGACCAGGCAATCTGAAGGTTATAGCCCCCGGTCTCCGCATCCACATCCAGAAGCTCTCCGGCAAAGTAGACATTCTTCACCTTTTTCGATTCCATGGTGGATGGATCAATCTCCTTAACATGCACCCCTCCCCGGGTGATAATGGCTTCCTCAAAGGCTCTGAGCCCCCGGATATGCATGGGCAGCCCCTTCATGACCTCCTGCATCCGGCGGCGCTCCGCCCTGGTGATATCATGGACCTTCTTATCCGGCGGAACCTGGGCTATGCAAAGAAAGACGGGAACCAGCTTCTTTGGCAGCATCTGTTCGATCACATTGGAGATATTCTTGTTGCGCCAGGTATCGAACTCTCTTAAGAAGCGCTTATTCAGCTGTTCTTCATCAAGGGCAGGCTTTAGGTCCAGAATAAGGGTCAGACGCCCTTCCCTTAAGGCCCTGGTACATTTACCCAGTCTGGTACTGGCAGTAAGCACCAGGGGGCCGCTCACACCGAAATGGGTAAAGAGAAACTCCCCAAAGCCTTCGTAAATCTTCTTCTTCCCGTCTTTCACCTGAATCTTTATATTCCTGAGCGTGAGGCCCATCAGATCCCGGCACCAGTCTTCCTCCATCTCAAAGGGAACCAGGGAGGGCATGGGTTCTTTAATAGTATGACCCATCTCCCGGGCCCATCCGTAGCCATCTCCGGTTGATCCTGTGGATGGATAGGAAAGGCCTCCCGTGGCAAGGATCAGGGCATCTCCCATGATTCTCTTGCCGTGCTCAAGCTCCACACCAGCAAATGTTCTTTCCACCCCATCATCTTCATGGTGGTATAGGATTCTGGCAACGGGACTGTTCAGGAGGATGTCCACCTTCTTTTTCCTGCAGGCCCTGGTCAGTGCCTGAATGATATCTGATGAATGGTCGCTTTCGGGGAAAACCCTCTGTCCCCTCTCGACCTTGACAGCTACCCCCATCTCCTCCAGAAAGCGGACCATGTCCGCATTGGTAAACCGGTGAAATGCACTATATAAAAATCTGGGGTTGGTCACCACATGAGACTGAAGCTCTTCCATGGCACAGGCGTTGGTCACATTACAGCGGCCCTTGCCGGTGATAAAGAGCTTCTTTCCCGTTTTCTCATTCTTTTCCAGCAGAATGACCCGGCTTTGATCTGTGGAGGCGGCTATCGCCGCCATCATGCCTGCTGCCCCTCCGCCCGCTACGATAATTGTTTTCATCCTGATCTGCCCTCTGCTAAATCCCAGATATGTATTTTGCGACCTTATTGCGAGCTCTTATTATATACATCATACTCTTTCCAAAGCTCTTCCAAAGCCATCAGACGTTTTTCCACATCCTCCTTGCGAAGAAGGGCGATGGCAGTTACCAGGGCATTCACCACACTTAAGGGGCCTACCATGGAATCCACGATGGTCATCACATCACTTTTGGCAATCAGCGTACAGTCCGCATATTCCACGATGGGCGAGGAATAGTTGTCGGTCAGAGCGATGGTTCTGGCGCCATGGTTCTTTGCATACTGGAGGGCATAGATTGTCCTCTTGGAATACCTGGGAAATGTCACGCCGAACATGACATCATTCTCGCCGATATTGTAAATCTGCTCCAGAGTTTCCGAGGTGGAATTGGCATCCACGATAAACACATTGTCAAATAGCATCTTAAGATAGTAGCCCAGGAGGCCGGACAGATAGGCAGCACTTCTGGCTCCTAGAATGTATAATCTGGAGCACTCGTTAATATAATCTACCGCTTTCTGAAACTCACCCTCATCGATCCCGTTATGAATGGTATCCCTGAGACGGTCGGCATCGGTGTACATTACACTCTTAAGTACGCCCTTCTCCTGATATCTTTTTGAAGACAGAGACATGCGCTGGATGGAATTGGAATTGGTCTTTACGATCACCTGGATTGCCTTCTGAAGTTCAGGATAACCGTCATACTCCAGCTGGTAGGCAAAGCGGACCACCGTGGATTCGCTCACTCCGGCTTCCTTTCCCAGCTTTGAAGCTGTCAGATATGCTGCGATGTCATAATTCTGAGTAATGTACTCTGCCAGTCTTCTTTGTCCTTTGCTGAAAGAAGGACTTTTCTTTTCAATTCTCTGTAATAAATTCAACTGATCCATAATTCTATAATTCACCTACATATAAACCCCTGCACAGACGGCTGTGCAGGGGATATAATCTTTATCTATGTATCTGCAATTAGTCATCACTTTCCAGGATAGATGATTGCAGAATCCACATCATATCCTGCCAGTTTTGCCCGTCCGTTCAGACCTGCAAGCTCCATGGCGAAGACTATCTTAACAACAACGCCGCCAAGCTCCTCGATCAGGTCAACAGCAGCCCTTGCGGTACCGCCGGTTGCCAGCAGATCATCCACCAGAACAACACGCTGTCCCGGGAAGATGGCATCCTTATGCATCTCAATCTCTGCAGTTCCATACTCAAGGTCGTACTTTTTGCTTATGGTCTCTCTGGGGAGTTTCCCCTTTTTGCGAATCGGTACGAAGCCCTTATGCTTGTTGTAGGCAATGGGCATGCCGAATAAAAATCCTCTGGATTCGGCTCCGGCGATCACATCAAATTCCAGGCCTTCCAGAAGATGCATCATCTCATGGATGCCCAGCTGCAGACCGTCCGGATCCTGAAGGATGGTCGTTATATCGCGGAAAACAATACCCGGCTCCGGGAAATCAGGGATATTTGTTACATAATCTTCGAGTTTTCTCACAGCTTTCACCTCTCCTGTTTGAATTCTTTTTATATTATAACAGAAAGATCCTTGCTTTTACAGTATAATTTACATTTTTTTATAGACAAATTGCAGGAAATGTTAGTCTCTCTTGCATTCTATATCCTGTCAATAATCAGAAATTAACCGGGAATGCTAATATCCAGATGGCAGAACTTACAGATGGCAGCGGCTACCCCCTCCTCATCATTGGAAAGGGTGATGTAATCCGCGGCCTCCTTCACCACCGGATCTGCATTCTCCATGGCAACTCCCAGTCCTGCAGCCTTAATCATGGCCAGATCATTGGTCCCGTCACCGCAGGCCATAATCTCCTCACGGGGAATACCCAGGATCTTACCCAGACCCAGAAGCGCATTCCCTTTATTGCAGGTATGATAGTTTATTTCAAGGTTATTGGGCACCGAGGAGGTGACAAGCACATCCGGAATCTCCTTCAGTTTTTCCCAGGCAGAAAACCGGTGTTCGGGTGAGGCAAAAAACATGCTGAACTTCTCTATGGATGCCTGATTCTCCCTGATCCACTGACGCATATCATCAATCGGCGTTCTGGAAGTCCGAACCAGGGTTTCGATATGAGCCTCTATATTGAACCGGTCCAGATGGTCAAAGAACCTTCTCTCGCTCCATCCTCTCCCCAGGGCGTAAAAATCATAGTAGGTTTGATACTGCTCCAGCTCATCTGCCAGCGTGAGGGCCCTCTCCCAGGGGATACAGTCACTGTAGATTTCCTCCCCGGTGGCAAGATCACATATCTTGGCCCCATTGGACAGAATCATATAGCGAAGGCCCTTGATACCTTTAAGAAAATCCGGAATCGCAGCCTGGGTCCTCCCGGTGGTGGGAAGGACCTGGATTCCCCCGGCCAGGCATGCCTCAAGGACTTCCCTGGTGTGGTCCGTCAGTTTTTTGTCTGAGGTTAAGGTTGTCCCGTCCAGATCCAGACCGATCAGCCGGATCCTCCTGTCTTCTGCTTCAGTCATATGTACCCCCTTTTTATAATGTATACTGCTTACCAGACGGTTTCGGATTCTATCGTAAATTGATTCGAAAAAACTAATTAAACAACATATAGTTCTTAATCACAATCTGTATGGTTCTCTGTCCTCTCCACTCATTGATTTGAGGATAGTAGGTGCAGGCCATGGTTAGGGACTGCTTTTGGCCCCGCAGCATGGCATTAAGGCCCCTGGATCCGATACATTCTTCCACATTATGATAGAACTCTGCCACGTCTCCAAACCAGATGGCTTCCACAGGATACCCTTTCCGGTCTTTTAAAAAGAGCTTCAGCACCCTCCCGCTTCTGCCCTGCTCTCTTATGGCGCTGACCTCAAGATCTTTCTGAGCAAAGAGAGGTTTCTCATTGCCGGTGCCGAAGGGTTCCAGGAGATCCAGTTCCCTGATCAGTTCTTCACTGATGTAATCGAAAGGCAGAGCAATATCTATGTTCACTTTCTCTACGAAATCTGCTTCCGTTAATGTAGTATTGGCATTCAGCTTCTGTCTCAGTTCCTCGATCCGTTCCTCCTGCATGGAGAGGCCGGCAGCCATGGGATGGCCTCCGAACTGGTCAAAGCACTCTCTCACCCGGCTCATTTCCTGATACATGTGGTAGGCATCGATGGACCGACCGGATCCCTTAACCCCTTTCATGGTCCTGGTCAGGACAAAAACCGGCTTATTATAGGTTTCCCGTATTCTGCCGGCAATGATGCCCGCAATACTCTCATGGCAGTCCGGCAGGTAGACGATCAGCACCTTATCCTTGTCATGCCCGCTTTTTACCAGATACTCTTTTGCCTGCTCCTCCCCCTTTCGGGTCATTTCCTTTCGCTCTGCGTTCAGGCTGATGAGCTGGCCAGCCATCCTGCGGCATTCCTCCTCCTGCCGGCAAAGCAGGAGCTCAAGAGCCAGCCTGGCCGTGGAAAGCCGCCCTGATGCATTGATGCAGGGGCCGATGATGAAGCCCAGATGATAGCCCCTGATTTCCTTATCCTGAAGGCCGCTGCCCTCAATCAGTGCCAAAAGGCCGGGAATTTTAGTATGATTCATCCTGGCAAGACCCTCTTTTACGATGATACGATTCTCCCCCTGTAAGGGCATCACGTCGCAAACGGTGGCCAGGGCAGCAATCTCAAGGAAGTCCTCCGTCTCGGCCTCAGCAATCCCGTAGAGCCGGTAAAGAACCTTGATGAACGTCCAGGCAACCACAGCCCCGCAGATATTCTTATGGGGGTAAGGGCAGTCAGCCTGCTTGGGATTGATCACCGCAGCCGCCGCCGGCAGCTTTTCTTTTCTTTTATCTCCCACCATCTCAAAGGGCACATCGTGGTGGTCGGTCACGATGAAGGTCATCCCCAAACTGTTTCCGTAGTCAATCTGCTGTTCTGCAGCAATGCCGTTATCACAGGTGATAATGGTATCGATGCCATCCTCAAAGGC
>JAFUDC010000058.1 GCA_017459345.1 Eubacterium sp. | reverse complement strand
GTGGCGTAATCCAGCACGGTCTCCCCATTCTTGTGATTTCCTTCATGACCGGTAATCACATGGAAGGAGGAGGCATAATCCCGGTGGGTCACCGGAATGCCGCAGTAGGCCGGTACCGAGTAGGAGGAAGAGATTCCCGGAATCACTTCAAAATTCAGGCCCGCAGCTTTAAGCTCCTGGCCTTCCTCCCCGCCCCGGCCAAAGATATAGGGGTCGCCGCCTTTTAAGCGGACCACGTTCTTTCCGGAAAGAGCCAGGTCGATCAGCAGCTGGTTTGTCTCATATTGTTTCAGATGATGGTGGGATGACCGTTTACCTGCATAGATCAGTTCTGCATCATCCCGGACTTCATTAAGGAGGGAGCTGCTTGCAAGGTTGTCATAGACCACCACATCTGCCTCCCGGATCAGGCGGAGAGCCTTCCGGGTGATCAGATCCTCATCCCCGGGACCTGCACCCACCAGGTATACCATACCCTTATTCACTTCCCTTGCGGCGGCAATACCAATCTTACCGGCAGATCCGACAGGGTCAGCCGGATCGATGGCCAGGCGGACACTTGCCTTTCTGGCGTGAACGCCGTCCTTTACATACATGGCCTTCATGACCAGGTCATCTTTATCTCTTTGGCAGCGGGCTGCCGCAGGTGCGTTGCAGCTGCCGCCTATGGCAGTCAGATAAGCCCTCTCCGCAGTGAGCAGAAGCTCCGCCTCCTTGCTGTGTATGGCCCCAAGAACCTCTGCCATCTCCGGATCATCCCTCCGGCTCTCCACCGCAAGAATTCCCTGCCCGGCTGCAGGAAGAAATGTATCCGGATCCAGGTATTCGTAGCTGATACCCTCTTCCTTTTCAAGCTCCAGCCGCTCGATACCGGCAGCCGCCAGGATGATCCCATCATAGAGCCCTTCCCGCAGTTTTCTAAGCCTGGTCTGCACATTTCCCCGCAGGAGCCTGACCTGCACGTGGGGATTGATCTCCCGAATCAGGATCTCCCGGCGCAGGGAGCTGGTCCCCACCACGCTGCCCCGGGGAAGGTCGGCAAGTTTCCTCCCGCTGGTGGTCACGAAGGTATCCCTCTCATCGGCCCTGTCCAGGACCGCGCCGATGGTCAGCCCCTCCGGGAACTCCATAGGCATATCCTTGGCAGAGTGGACAGCCAGATCGATAGCACCGGACTTAAGCTCTGCCTCAAGCTCCGCGGTAAATACACCCTTCCCTCCAAAGGAGGTCAGAGACCGGTCCAGGATCTGGTCTCCCTTTGTGTCAATCCTGACAATTTCCACGGCCAGATCTGGGAATGCCTTCTCTATCTTCTCTTTTACAATATCCGTCTGGGCCAGAGCCAGCAGGCTCTTCCTGGTCCCAATCCGAATGGTTTTGCTCATATTTCGATCTCCAAACATATTATTCGATTCTGATGATATTCTTAAGCTGCCTTCAACATGATGAGCACATCAGAACCCGTATTTATTCTCATATCCTCTGGGAGTGATCATCTTTCCATTCTTCACATAGGTGTTGGAATTGCCGATCAGGACGATGGAAATCATATCGATAGGTGCATCCTTAACCTCTCCCAGGCTGGTAATATAAGAGGATTCGTCAGAACGTCCTGCATTTCTGACCACCCCCACAGGGGTTTCGGCCGGCCGGTACTTCATCAGGATATCCGCCGCCTTTTCCACATAATCCACCCGTTTTTTGGACTTGGGATTATAGAGACAGACAATCATATCCCCCTGGCCCACGCAGTCAATCCGCTTCATGATCAGATCATAGGGGGTCATCAGGTCACTTAAGCTGATCACGGCAAAGTCGTGCATAAGGGGTGCCCCCAGGATGGAAGCTGCAGCGGAGGCCGCCGTGATGCCCGGTACCGTCTCAATCTCCACATCAGACCCTTTCTCGTTGGCAATCTCCAGCAGGATGCCGGCCATCCCGTAGATTCCGCTGTCGCCGGAGCTCACCATGGCCACAGTCTTACCCTCCTCGGCCAGCTCAATGGCCATCCGGCACCGGTCCATCTCCTTGGTCATGGGAGTTGCCAGATACTCCTTGTCCGGAAAAAACTCCTTAAGCATCTCCACATAAGTCGTATAACCGGTAACCACATCCACGCTGTTAATCACGTCGATGGCCTTCTGCGTCATATGTTCATAGCCCCCCGGGCCGAAGCCCACGGCATATAATTTCCCCATGAAACTCTCCTTCTCATTTAATACTCAATGCACCGGAAAAAAACCTCCAGGTCTTCCGGCGTGTTGCTCTCCCTGATCCAGAAATAGAACTGGTCCAGGGCATAATCCAGATTCTTGTACTCTGCCATCTTCTTAAAGGCCCGTTTCTCCTTACGCATGATGGGCAGGGCCCTCTGGAAAATCATCCACTTCTTAAACTGCACCTCGTAGACTTCCAGGATGCCTGCGGCCGCCTCTGCCTCCCGCATCTTCTTCTCATTGTTCTCCTGGGCTACTTTGGTAAAATCATCGATATTGTAATAGAAAATCTCCCCAAGGCCCACTATCTTCCGGTCAATATCCATGGGGACCGCCAGATCGACAAATACCCTGGGCTTGTCCGTGGTCAGACAGGTTTTCATCTTGCTGAAGGTCAGCACATAGTGGGGGCTTGAGGTGGCGCTGATGACCACATCCATAGCATCCAGGTAGTCATAACGATCATCATAGTCGATCACGCGGAAGTTCTGTTCGCCGTGCTTTAACTTGATCATCTTGCTGCCCCTGGTGGTCACAAAAATCTCGGCACCGGCCACCCGGACCAGGTTCATCAGAACCACATTGCCGATCTTGCCGGTTGCCCCGATGACCATGACCTTCTTTCCCCTGAGACCGTCCAGGGCCTCCTCCGCCACTTTGATAGCCAGAGTAGCTGTGGATACAGAGGTTTTGGACAGGTCTGTTGCCGTCTTCACCTTCTTGGCGCCGGTCACCGCATCCCTGAAGAATGTATTCAGGTAGACACCGGTGACACCGGCATTCCTGGCCAGGTCGTGAGCCATCTTCACCTGACCCAGGATCTGGTCTTCCCCGATTACCATGGAATCAAGCCCCGCAGCCACCATAAAAAGATGGTGAACAGCCCGGTTGCCATGGAAAAATAAGATATAATCGCTGATATCCTCTTCATCCTGCGCCCCCGCCGCCTTCAGCAGGACGCGCTCCATCTCCGCAAATACAGCCCCCCGGCTCTCGTCCTTATCTGCATAAACATACAGCTCGGTCCGGTTACAGGTGGACAGGATTACACACTCATCAATCTGCGGATGCTCCACAAGCTCCTTCATTAAGCGAATTTGCTCCTCATCAGTAAATGTAAACATTTCCCGAATGCGCAGAGGAGCGATCTTGTGGCTGATGCTGATTATCTGAATCGCCATATCATTTATCCTCTATTCTCTTATCACTAATATCTGCAAAACCCCTGCTATGCTTCCTGGCAAAACAGGCTGCTGGTACGCTCATGGTTTTGCATTCGTGTATCCTGATTATTCTTTTGCTGTCCGGAATTCATGGGTAAATGTCTTATCATAAAGTCTGGACAGTTCATATTCATCTCCCAGGAAGTCTCCCACCACCGTGAGGGCTGTCTTGGTGATGCCGGCTTCCTTTACCTTATCAGCAATGTTGGTCAGGTTGCCGATCACGATCTTCTGGTCCTCCCAGGAAGCCTTGTAAACCACTGCCACCGGCGTATCATCCCTGTATTCCCTGCGGAGAGTCTCGGAAAGCTCCTCGATCATGCCCACGCTTAAGAAGATGATCATGGTGGAATTATGCTTTGCCAGATCAGCAAGCTTCTCCTTGGGCGGCATGGGGGTTCTGCCCTCCATCCTGGTAAGAATCACCGTCTGGGAAACTCCGGGCAGGGTATACTCCTTCTTAAGGGCCGCTGCCGTAGCCAGAAATGAGCTCACTCCGGGAATCACCTCATAGGCTATCCCCAGCCGGTCAAGCTCATCCATCTGCTCTCTGTGGGCACCGAAGATGGCCGGGTCCCCGGTATGAACCCGGGCGACATCAAGACCCTTTGCCTCGGCATCCTTCATCACGTCGATGACTTCCTCCAGGGTCATGGTGGCGGAATTATAAATTTCAGCCCCTTCCTTTGCCCCGGCAAGAACCTCCTTGTTGACCAGGGATCCGGCATAGATAATCACGTCAGCCTGGTCGATCAGCTTCTTTCCTTTGATTGTCAGCAGTTCCGGGTCTCCGGGACCCGCTCCGATAAAATGTACCATAGTATTGCTCCTTACTCTCACATAATCAACAGCATTAACGTTCCAATACTTCAATCGTCCGGCGGATATCCTCATCAGTGTGGGCGCCGGAAACAAACATGGCCTCAAACTGGGATGGAGCCACATAGACACCGTTCTCCAGCATATGTCCGAAGTAGTCTGCATAGGCAGATGTATCCGAAGACAGGGCTCCTGCATAGTCCTTCACTTCCTGATCGGTAAAGAAGGCGCACAGAAGGGAACCAATCTGATTCACATGCATGGGTATGCCCAGTCTCTGTGCCCGGGCTCTGTAAGCCCCGGCCAGTTTTCCGGCATTAGCCTCGATGCGGTCATAGATGGAGGGATCCTCCAGCAGCAGCTCGATGGTCCTGATTCCCGCCGTGGTGGCAATGGGGTTGCCGGACAGGGTGCCGGCCTGATATACCTTGCCTGTAGGTGCCACATGCTTCATGATATCCCTGCGGCCTCCATAAACTGCCATGGGCATGCCGCCGCCCACGATCTTGCCCAGGGTAGTCAGGTCCGGTCTGATGCCGTACATTTCCTGGGCACCGCCGATCCCCAGACGGAATCCGGTGATGACCTCATCAAAAATCAGCACTGCCCCGTTCTCCTCGGTGATCTCCCTCAGGAATTCAAGGAAGCCCTCCTCCGGAAGCACAACGCCCATGTTGGCTGCCACCGGCTCCACGATCAGGGCTGCAATCTGGTCCTTATTATTCTCGAACAATTCCCGGACGGAATCCCTGTCGTTAAACAGAGCCACCAGCGTCTGCCGGGCAAAGGAAGCGGGAACCCCGCTGCTGTCCGGCACTGACTGGGTAAGAGCCGCTGATCCGGCCTGAACCAGCAGCCCATCTGAGTGTCCGTGATAACAACCCTTGAACTTGATGATCTTATCCCGTCCGGTAAAGCCTCTGGCTGCCCGGATGGCACTCATGGTTGCCTCTGTTCCGGAATTCACCATACGCATCATCTCCATGGATGGAATGCAGTCCCGGATCAGAGCAGCCAGCTTGTTTTCATTCCCCGTGGGGGCACCGAAGGTAAGACCGTTAAAGCAGGCCTTGATCACCGCCTCGATAACCTCCGGGTGGGCATGTCCCAGGATGCCGGGGCCCCAGGAGCACACATAGTCTATGAAGGAATTCCCATCCACATCATAAATGCGGGAGCCCCTGGCATGGTCGATAAAAAGGGGATTCCTCCCCACCGACCCAAAGGCACGAACCGGAGAGTTTACCCCTCCGGGCATCAGGTCCAGGGCAATTTTATACAGTTCTTCTGATTTAGATATGTTCATCTAATCCTCCTCCTTCCATCTTACAGTCATTTTATCAGATAATCAATAAAACAAAGTATATCTTTTTGTTCAGATAATTACAATATAGTGTATCAAATTGTTCAATAATTGTTTTCTTGCTGTAATCTTTAGTTATTGTACCATACTTTTATTTTAGGCAAAAGATATATTTATATGTCCAAACCCCTCATTTTTTGTCCCTTAATTGTCTTGACAGTCCATCTTTTTACAGATATCATGAAACAAGCAGAGTCACATAGGCATAAGATGGAGGGAAACTATGGAACTTAGGCAGATTCAATATATCATGCAGCTGTTCAGAGACAGTAATATAACCAGAGCAAGCCGGAAACTCTTCATATCCCAGCAGGGGCTGAGCAAATCCATCAACCGTATGGAAGACGAACTCGGTTTTCCGTTATTTGAGCGGTCTTCTTCAGGAGTCATTCCCACTGAAGCGGCCTTATCCCTCTATCACTATTTTGATAAAGTGGCATCCTCCTACCATGATCTGGAGATGGCGATTGAGGACCTTCGCCAGAAGCATCAGCTGAAGCTTGTAGGCTATCAGGGCTTTGCCATGTCCTGCGGCAGGGATATCTACACCAGCTACTGCCGGCAGTACCCTGAATCCAGGGTCCAGTACGAGGAAGAGTATAATGACATGATTCCGGACCACATCCAGAACCACAAGGCAGACCTGGCCTTCATGTTCGGGCCGGTTCCCCGTATCCTCCACTCTCATCAGCTCATCCGTAAGGAACCCCTGTGCGCTGTCATTAACAGGGACCACCCCCTTGCCTTAAAAAGCCGGCTCTCCATCACCGACCTGCACGGACAGCAGATTCTTCTTCTGGATCAGTTTCAGGGCTTTAACGATCAGGTTCTGAAAGCGGCAGACGCTTCGAATATATCCTACACCCTTTACGGATCCTGCGGAATCAGTGAGTTCCTTCCTGTGGTACATACCTTTAACCTGATCGGCTTTTCCACCCGGCAGATGTATCAGAACTATAATTTCCCGGAGGTCGTATTTCTGCCGCTGAAGCAGGATACCCACTCTGATTATCAGATTGAGACTCATCTGGTTTCCCTCAGAGACCTGGCTCCTGGTCAGGAGGCCCAGCAGTATATCGACTATGTTGCATCTATTACGGAGTGACTGCGGGAAGTATTATTGAATAGCTATTAAGGAACATTTTCGGGCCTTGACAGAGTTTTGCAATTAACCATATTAAAGAATACTGAAAGGAAACAGGAATGTCTACTGCATATTTTTATCTGACAGACGAAGGGAAGGCACTGGTCCATAAGCTATGCCAGGCTCACCCCGGAGAAATATACGGCAAGGAGAACTTCAAAAATCAGCTGCAGGATGCCTTTGGCCGATACGACTTCCTGGTCTGTGTCATGGCTGCCGGTATCGTGGTGCGCATCCTTGCCCCCCTGATCACCCACAAGACCTCCGATCCCGGCGTTGTGGTTCTGGATCAGAAGGGCCGGTATGCCATCAGCCTCCTGTCCGGTCATCTGGGCGGAGCCAATGATCTGGCCCGGGAGATGGCAGCCATTTCCGGCGGTCAGGCGGTCATCACCACTGCCACCGATGTGGCCGGAGAACTGTCCTTTGACTCCTTCGCCAAAGAACATAATCTGGCAATTGAGAATATCGGACAATTAAAATATATCAGCAGCAGTCTCCTGGCCGGAGACCAGGTACAGGTCATCACGGACTATGACTGGCCGGAGTTAGGCCGGGCAGCAGACCAGGGTAAGCTCAGAATCATGCCGGCTTCAGTATACATTGGCAGCCGGGAAACAGTAAAAAGTAATTCTTCTCATGCAAATCAAGCCCAGGCAGCAGCAGGTCAGGCACCTGCTTATATACCCGCCTTCCCCACCGTGGTCATCCACGAAGGCCTCATTCTTGAGAACCCACCTGCACCGGTTCTTTATCTCAGACCCCGCACCATCTGCGCAGGTATCGGCTGCAAGAGGAATATGGACGGCCCATCTATTAAAGAAGCTCTGGCCACAGTCCTGGCCGGGGAAGGCATCAGCCCTCTGTCCCTTAAGTGCATCAGCACAATTCCTCTGAAAGCGGACGAGCCCGGAATTATCCAGACCGCTGACTATCTGGATCTCCCCCTGACCATCATACCAAGAGAGGAGATTGAGTCCCTGGACATCGAAGATCTGGGAATTAAGACATCCTCCTTCGTGGCTGAGCAGACCGGTGTTCTGTCCGTCTCCACCGCCAGCTCCTACCTGGCAGCAGGCAGGGGAACCAT
>JAFUDC010000057.1 GCA_017459345.1 Eubacterium sp. | reverse complement strand
TTCGTCCCAAGTTTGCCGCAGTAATAAAGACCCTGGAAGATGATCTGGGGGGACTTGATATTGCCAGATGGAATTATCCCACCGGCGGATACTTCGTATCCTTTGACGGCATGGAGGGAACGGCAAAGAGGACCGTTGCCTTATGCAAGGAGGCCGGACTGGTTCTTACCGGAGCCGGGGCAGCCTATCCATACGGCAAGGATCCCAAAGATGCCAATATCCGCATCGCCCCAAGTCTTCCGCCGGTATCTGAGATTGAGCAGGCCATGGAACTCTTCTCCATTTGTGCCAGGATTGCCGCCGTGGAGAAACTGCTGGAAGAAAAGGCATAATTCTTGCAATTTTTTCGTGTATATGATATAGTTCTTAAAGGTTTACAGGACTTTTAGGGAAAAGTGATGAATCCCCCAGGATGGTATATATCCTGAGGGATTTCTTTTGAGTTTTGGAGGAGGAGCTTCGATATACTATGGAAGGAATCACGATCAAAGATATCGTAAAAATCACAGGGGGCCGTTTGCTCTGCGGTGATGAGAATAAAGAGATCAGGGAGTTTGCCATCGATTCCCGGCAGGGGAATGAGGATAGCATATTCGTCCCTATCATCGGGGAGAGGGTGGATGCCCACCGGTTTATTGACGGGGCTCTTGCCATCAACGGAGCCACCTTCACCCAGGAGCATGAGGAGCCCCTTGAGGGTCTTGCCGGCAAGCCCTGGATCAGGGTGGAGGATACGGTGAAGGCCATGCAGCAGGTTGGGACTTTCTACCGCAATAAGATGGAGCTGCCCGTGGTGGCGGTGACAGGCAGTGTGGGTAAGACCACGACCCGGGAGATGATTGCCCATGCCCTGTCAGCAGACAGGCAGGTTTTTCAGACCATGGGCAACCAGAACAGTCCGATCGGCGTGCCACTGACCCTGTCCCATATCAGCAGGGAGGATGAGGTCGCGGTTCTGGAGATTGGCATGAGTGAGCGGGGACAGATTGAGATCCTGACCAATATGATCCGGCCGGATGTCGCCGTGGTGACCATGATCGGGGTAAGCCATATCGCCCAGCTGGGGTCTCAGGAGAATATCTGCCTGGAAAAGATGGATATTGTAAAGGGGCTTCCCGCAGATGGCATGGTTTTTCTGAATGGGGATGATCCATTCCTGGCAGCCTATAGAGATAAGCTGGATTTTAAGACCTTCTTTTACGGGCTTAGTGCAGACTGTGATTACCGGGCCGAAGAGATCGTCACCAGGGATGGCAGAACCAGCTTTACCTTCTGCTATCATGAGGATGGAAAGCCGGATGATCTGAGGGAAAAGGTCACCCTGGGCACCATGGGTGAGCATAATGTCCGCAATGCCCTGGCAGCCCTGGGCATCTGCCATCAGATGGGTGTGGATATTAAGAAGGCGGCCGGAAAGCTTGCAAGCTTTCACGGCCAGAGACAGCAGGTAATCCGGACAGACCGCTGCACCCTCATCGATGATACCTACAACGCCAGCCCCGATTCCATGAAGGCAGCGGTCAGGGTTCTTGCTGCCATGGAGGATGTCAGCGGACGCAGGATTGCCGGTCTTTCTGATATGCTGGAGCTGGGAGAAGGAGAGAAGGACTACCACTATGAAGTGGGAGCCTTTATCGCCGGCCAGCCCCTTGACCTGCTTGCTGTCTACGGTGACCTGTCCCGGGAGATCATCCGGGGAATCAGGGAGAACAATCCGGATATGGAGTGTATACATTTTGAGACCAGGGATGAGCTTAAAGATTACCTTTTAACTGAAGTTAAGCCGGAGGATGTATTGCTGCTTAAGGCATCCAACGGGATGAAATTAAAAGAGATTGCCGAGGCATTCAGGAATAAACAGTAAAATATGATTTGTGTCAGAGGAGCTGAACTTAAATCCGGTGCCAGGCATTGGAAAGCAGCTAATGGTTATTAGAGATAATGAAAGTCGAGGAATGATATGGCTGAAAAAATATCCTATACTGCCAACAGTATCGATGTGCTGGAAGGCCTGGAGGCGGTAAGAAAGCGTCCCGGCATGTACATCGGCAGTGTGGGCATCAGAGGATTGAATCATTTGATCTATGAGATTGTCGATAATGCGGTGGATGAGCACCTGGCAGGTCACTGTCATCATATCACGGTGACACTGGGCGAGGATGGAACTGCCAGCATCAGCGATGACGGCCGGGGGATTCCCGTGGGTATCAACGAAAAGACCGGACTGAATGCGGTGGAGGTGGTTTTCACCATGCTCCATGCGGGAGGCAAGTTCGGCACAGGAGGCTATAAGATTTCCGGAGGCCTTCACGGTGTTGGCGCTTCCGTGGTCAACGCCCTCTCTGTCTGGCTGGAGGTTAAGGTCTGGCAGGACGGAAAAATCTATCAGCAAATGTATGAAAAGGGCAAGCCGGTGGCAGACCTTGAGGAAATCGGACGATGTAAAAAAGAACAGACCGGGACCATGGTGACATTTCTTCCGGATGATGAGATTTTCGACAAGACCTACTTTAAGGCAGATTCCATCAAAAGCCGCCTGCACGAGACAGCCTACTTAAATCCCGACCTGACCATCACATTTATCAATGAGCGGCCCGGTGAGGAGGAGACCAAGGTCTACCATGAACCGGAGGGCCTAAAGGCTTATGTGGCCGATCTCAATAAGGGCAAGCCTGCTATATCGGAGATCGTCTACTTTGCAAGGAAGGTGGACGATATCGAGGTGGAAGCGGCCTTCCAGTACGTGGATGAGTTCTCTGAGGAGATTCTGGGCTTCTGCAATAATATCTGTACCATGGAAGGGGGCACCCACATCACCGGTTTTAAAACCAAGTTTACCCAGGTGATGAACCAGTATGCCCGGGAAATCGGTGTGCTGAAAGAAAAGGACCATAATTTTACCGGGGCCGATGTGAGAAACGGCATGACCGCAGTTCTCTCCATCAAGCACAAGGATCCCCGCTTTGAGGGACAGACCAAGACCAAACTGGATAACCCCGATGCCGGTAAGGCTGTAAGTGAGGTCCTTTCTGAAGAACTGGTCTTGTACTTTGACCGCAACCTGGAGGAGCTTAAGAAGGTACTCTCCTGTGCCGAGAAATCGGCTAAGATCCGCAAGGCGGAGGAGAAGGCCAGAACCAATCTCATCTCCAAGTCAAAGTTCTCCATCGA
>JAFUDC010000056.1 GCA_017459345.1 Eubacterium sp. | reverse complement strand
GGAAATATGATATAATGTGTGCAGTTTTCAGGGTGAGTCCTGTAGATATTCCTCGATAGCTCAGTCGGTAGAGCACGCGGCTGTTAACCGCGCTGTCGTAGGTTCAAGTCCTACTCGGGGAGTTTTTCATTTGGCTCCTTGGTCAAGTGGTTAAGACACCGCCCTTTCACGGCGGTAACATGGGTTCAAATCCCGTAGGAGTCATATGGCGCAGTAGCCAAGTGGTAAGGCAATGGTCTGCAACACCAGTATCCACCGGTTCAAATCCGGTCTGCGCCTCTTACAAAAGACTAATCCACGATTAGTCTTTTTGTTTTCAAACCTTTATGGTTTATAATTTTATATCGCGGGGTAGAGCAGTCTGGTAGCTCGTCGGGCTCATAACCCGGAGGTCGTTGGTTCAAATCCTTCCCCCGCAACTACTACCGTCAGTATATCATATAGATTATGCTGGCGGATTTTTCACGTTAGCAGGCAGCGATGGCAGCTGCGAAGTGCAGTGTGCCGGGGAAAGCACAGATTGTGACTGAAGATGGAGAGAAAACAGGGAGGCAAGCCATGAAAGACTTTTTTAAGAGACTATTCGGACCGGTCGATATGACGGAGGGAAGTCCTGTAAAACAGGTCCTCATATTTACCATACCCATGCTAATCGGCAACTTTGCCCAGCAGATGTACTCTACGGTGGATTCCATCATCGTAGGCCGTTTTGTGGGGGATAATGCCCTGGCTGCAGTGGGAAGCGCTGCTCCCATAGTGAATCTGATGCTGGTTCTTTTTATCGGCATCTCTGTAGGTGCTTCCGTCATGGTTTCCCAGTATTTTGGAGCCCGGGCCAGGGAAGAACTGTCCAGGTCCATCGGAAGCTGTATCTCCCTGACCGGATTGGCTTCACTGATCGTCATGATTGCCGGCCCATTGATTTCCCGACCGCTGCTCAAGCTTCTGGGGACACCGGAATCCATCATCGACTGGTGCACCTGGTACCTGATCATCCTCTTTCTGGGTTTTGCAGGGACCGGATACTATAACATCCTGGGTGGTGTTCTAAGAGGACTTGGCGATTCCATATCTGCCCTGATTTATCTTCTGGTGGCGACAGTAATTAATATTATTCTTGACTACATCTTTGTGGCCTGGTTCGGTCTGGGTGTACCCGGAGTTGCCCTGGCAACTATTATTGCCCAGATTGTTTCTGCCATCTTATCCATACGCAAGTTGATGAAGATGACCCATTTATTTGATCTGAAGCTGGATTACGTCAAGCCTGAGTGGAACTATTCTAAAAGACTGATCAATCTGGGGCTGCCCGCAGGCCTGACCCAGGCGATTGTGTCCATGTCTATGGTGGTGGTTCAGTCCCTGACCAATTCCTTTGGGGAAATGTGCATTGCGGCCAATGTTATCGTTATGCGTGTGGATGGATTTGTCATGCTGCCCGCTTTCTCCTTCGGAGCAGCCATGACTACCTTTGCCGGGCAGAATATCGGTGCCAACCGGATGGACCGGGTCTTGAAGGGGACCAGAAATATCACCTTTGTTGCCATGGGCATCAGTGCATTTCTCTCCCTGCTGATTTTCCTCTTTGGCAGGAATCTGATGGGAATCTTTACCAAAACAGGTGAGCTGGTGGAGATCAGCTACCATGTCATGACCATCTTACTTGTGGGTTATGTTGCCATGGAAGTGACCCAGTGTCTGTCCGGAGTGATGAGAGGGGCAGGAGATACCATGACTCCCATGTGGATATCCCTCTTTAACTCTGTGGTTATGCGTGTCCCATTGGCCTACGGCCTGGTGGCAATTACCAAGACGCCGGACCTGCCCCAGGGCAATTTCTTTATGATGGCTACATCCCTGATGATTACCTGGGTATGTGGTGCATTCATTACATTTATCCTTTATAAGATAGGAAGATGGAAAGGGAAAGGCCTGGTGCCTGCAAAGGAAATGTAGACTGGAACAAGGAACTGATTTCGTCAGAAAAAGACATGCGTTTAATAGGAGAATAAGTGACTATGGAGATAATCAGCATAGCCTTAAATGCAGTTGTACCCTTTCTGGTATTTTTGACAATTGGATACTTTGGAAGAAAAATAGGAGCAGTGGAGGAAGAATTCTTAAGGAAACTGAACCGGACCAATTTCCGTTTCTTTTTCCCCTTTGTCATGTTCAATAACCTGTATGGGATAGAGTGGAGTACATTAAGCAGCGGGGGATATGTCCTGTTCGCTGTTGCGGCAACTCTGATCCTGCTGCTGATTTCCTGGCTGCTCGTGCCCATATTCGTAAAGCAGAATGCACGGCGGAGTGTAGTGATACAGGCAATCTACAGGAGCAATGCCATCCTTTTTGCCCTGCCTGTCGCCGGCAGTGTCTGCGGAGATGCAGGGATACAGAAGGCAAGCCTGCTGACCGCTTTTGTCGTTCCTCTCTATAATATTTCAGCGGTGATTTTGCTGGAGTATTATCGGGGCAAGAAAGTGTCCCCTGTCGGAATCCTTAAGGATGTTCTTAAGAATCCCATCATAAAAGGTGCCATTGCGGGAATCATCTTTTCCCTTCTGCCATTTGAACTGCCATCCTGTCTGCGCAGCCCAATCGCCCAGCTTGCCGGTATGGCAACACCCCTGGCCCTGTTTGTCCTGGGAGGAACACTGAAGTTTTCCCATGCAAGAAGCAATATCTTCTGCCTGTCCCTGGTATCAACCATAAAACTTGTTCTGGTGCCTGGGCTTATGCTGGTTATTATGACACTGGCCGGCTTTAATTCCGTGGAACTATTCTCCATATTCTGTCTGTTTGCCACGCCGGTGGCAACGGCCTCCTACCCCATGGCTCAAAGCATGGGTGCAGACGCAGATCTGGCAGGGGAATTTGTTGTTTTAACGACGACAATGTCCATATGCACGCTCTTTTTATGGGTACTTGTTGTGAAATCATTGGGGATTGTGTGAAATAGAAGGAGTTCTTATGAAAACAGGAGCAGTTATCGTGGCAGCCGGGATGTCAACCCGGATGAAACAGTTTAAACAGATGATGAAGATCGGAAATCTTACTATGGCTGAGAGAGTGATCATGAGCTTTCGGAAAGCCGGGATCGATGACATCGTGGTGGTCATCGGTTATCGCGGCGATGAGCTTAAAGAGGCCCTGGCCTATCTTAATCCTGTTTTTATCGAAAACAAGGACTATGAACACACTCAGATGTTTGAATCTGCCAAACTGGGATTAGAACATTTTCTTGAGGGCTATGACAAGGCCCTGTTCTGTCCGGTGGATGTTCCGGCTTTCTCCATTAAGACTTTGGAGCAGGTTATAAAATGTAAATCTGAGATTGCTGTCCCGAGATGCAAGGGCAGGAACGGGCATCCCATTGCCATAAAGAGTTCTCTGATTCCGGGTATCCTGTCTTATCAGGGGGAGAGAGGACTTAAAGGGGCCATGGAAGCTTCCGGGGTTCCCATCGATTATATTGAAGTTGATGATATGGGATCCCTGATGGATGCAGATACCGTGGAAGACTATGAGCGGATAGTTCAGTTTTATAATAAACCATAATAGATGATCGACGAGAAAAATGCACATATGAGAGGATAAGGCTCCCATATGTGCATTTTTTTAATCTCTGACGCAGAATTCTCGTGACTTTAGTCATGACATGGATGCGCAAGTGTTGACTTTTCTCTTCGAAATGGGCTTGTAAATTACAAAATCCCTGTAAATATGCTATATTAATTAACAGGATAAAGTGACTTTCAAAAATCAAAAAGTCTGAAATATCAAAAGTAAGTTTGATATATCATGGATGATTTTGTTTTATTTTTTTAAAATATACTTGGGGAAGGGTTTGATATGGATAAAAGAGAGAATCAGACATTACAAATAGAAAAGGAAATCGGCCTTCTCGAATTATTCGGGGAGAAAACTCTTGATGAGCTGCTGGCGGCGATCTCTAAGGTGACAGGTCTGGGTATCGTGATATCGGACTATACGGGGAAGCCCATATCCGAGATGGTGAACTTTACCCATTTCTGCCAGAAGATGCGGACCTCCAATTCCTGTCAGCTCTCGGATGCCTCAGGCATTGCCCAGGCTATGGCTATGCAGAAGCATTTTATCTACTGCTGTCCCTGCGGATTGCTGGAGGTTGTGATTCCCATTATCATCGACCACAGGTTTCTTGGCGGCTTTCTGGCCGGTCAGGTCCGCTGCAGTAATATTCCGGAGTCGGTTCCCCATATGCAGGTTCTGTCAGATTCGAAAAAGCGGATGGAGGAACCTTTGTATAAGGAAGCTTATGATGAGATTCCCTTCTATGATTTTAAGACCTTCTGTGATATCTCGGAGCTGATTTATCATATTGTGACTCTTCTTGGTGAAAAGTCCATGGCCAATATCCGCAACTTCCAGGTGGAAAAGGATGAACTCCTGGAGCAGAACAGGAGGTTAAGACTGGAGACACATTCTCTTCAGTCAAAAGTGAATGCCCTCCTGCATCAGTATGATCCGCTCTTTCTTTATAATATATTGACCGATATATCCAATATGGCTTATCTGGAGGATGCCCAGGATACCTGTGAGATGATCAATCACCTGGCTGTCTATATGAGAGGGCAGGCGGGGGATACCGTCACGGTGGGAGAAGAGGCAGACCATCTTAAGTCTTATCTGGAAATATTCCATATAAAGTACGGGAAGACATTTCGCTATGGTATCAATATGGAAAAACAGATTCAATCAAAGAGGATTCCCACCAATCTGATTATTCCTTTTTTAAAGAGAGAGATTGGCCGGCTGCTGGAACATGAGCGGATGGAGTTAGAGCTCAAAGTGGAGTTCCGGCAGGAGGACAGCGATATTGCCGTTGGTCTGTCCATTCAGCCAGACCAGACCACGGAGTCCGCTAATTTATGGGAAGCTCATCTACATGAACGGAAAGCTTTCCTCCACCGTCATCTGAGTAAGGAGGAAAGGGAATTGATAAAAAGGCTGGAAGCCATGTATGGAGAGGCCTTTGGCTGTTCTGCCAAGGGCAGAGGAAATGTTTTGACACAGGTTCTCCTCAAGCTTCCCGGTATATAAGCAGCCAAATTGTAACGAAGGAGCCCTGATATATGTACCATATTCTGATTGCAGAGCCGGATCAGACCATGTCACTGGTTCTGTCAAGAATTATTCATCGATTTGATAGTGATGCAAAGATATACATTGCGGAGACAGAGCAGGAGATGCTGGAGACCTCCCGTAAGGAGAAGATTCACATCCTTTTTCTCAATCTGACTTCCCGGAGCCAGTCCCTCATCGAGGCAGGGAAGGAGCTTCGCAAATTCAATCCGGAGCTTTACATCTGTATCATGTCGGTGTATGATATGTCATTTTATGGTAAAGAGCTCTTTTCACTTCGGGTTGACCGGTATCTGACCAAGCCATTTTCCGGCAAGGATGTCACGCAGCTGCTCAGGGAATACCGTCAGCAATCCAGCTACCAGCCAGTCCCGGCAGCAAAAAGGCTGATTACCTGTATTGAGGAGAAGGATTTCCCTGCTGCATATGCAGGCCTGATGCCTGCGATCATAGAGATTGCCGCAGGTACCCAGGATGAGGTAGAGCTGCGCGGTGACCTGATTCAGCTGGCAGACTATATCATGAATATATTCCTTGGCATGGATCATAATACCATGAACCGTGAACAGTTTTTTCTGAATATCCAGTGGTGCAGGGAATATGAACTTCTGAAGATTTGGTTTTTCAACATCATCGAGCATGTTTTCCGCAAGATCAGCCTCATCAGCTACGGAATTCTGGAGCGTTTTTTTGTCTACATAGATGAGAATAAATACAATCATTTTTCATTGACTGATCTGGCGGCAGGCTGTAATATCAGTCAGGGGTATCTAAGCAGAACCTTCAAGGGCGAGTTTAATATGTCCGTCATGGATTATGTGAAGCTGAAAAAGATACAGATTGTGAAGCTGGACCTGATATTTTCCAGCTACTCTCTGTCTGATCTGGCATCCCGCACAGGCTTCTATGACGGAGGGCATATGCATCGGCTCTTTCAACAATATGAAAAAATGTCCATTCAGGACTTTAAGGATAAGACACAGAATAAATTTTCAAAATGACAAGGAGGCTATTATGGCAAGAATTAAGATTTGTTCTCCGGGGGAGTATATTCAGGGAAACGGTGAGATAAAGAGACTGTCGGAGCATGCCGCTCCTTTTGGTGATAAGGGTGCATATATCATCGTGGACAGCTTCATCTATAAGAATTATGGACAGGATATCGAAGGCAGCTTTAAAGCAGATGGCAGACCTTACAAGGTTGCCGTGTTCGGGGGAGAGTGCTGCCAGACCGAGATTAAGAAGCATTGTGCGGCTTCCACATCCTACAGTGTCATCATCGGAATCGGCGGCGGCAAGACTCTGGATACCTCCAAGGCGGCTGGCTATTATAACAACATGCCTGTCATGATTGTTCCCACAGCGGCCTCCTCGGATGCTCCCTGCAGCAGACTTTCGGTTGTCTATACGGAAAGCGGAGAGTTTGAGGACTATCTGCCCCTGCCCAAGAATCCGGATATGGTTCTGGTGGATACGGATGTGGTGGCCAAGGCTCCGGCCCGCTTCCTGGCTGCCGGCATCGGTGATGCCCTGGCAACCTACTATGAGGCAGCGGCCTGTGTGGCATCCAATGCAGTGACCATGACCGGGGGACATTCCACTCTGGCGGCCTTTTCCCTGGCTAAGCTGTGCAGGGATACCCTATTAGAGGATGGCATCAAGGCCTACCAGGCTGTATTAAGCGGTGTCCGAACCAAGGCAGTGGAGAATGTCATTGAGGCCAACACCTACTTAAGCGGTATCGGTTTTGAAAGCTGCGGTCTTGCTGCAGCCCACGCAGTACATAACGGCATGACCGTCCTGGAAGAAACCCACAAGCTCCTTCACGGGGAAAAGGTGGCCTTTGGAACCATAACCCAGCTGGTTCTGGAGAACTGTCCTTCCGAGGAACTGACTAAGATCATTGCCTTCTGTAAGAAGATTGGTCTGCCCACCACATTTGCTGACCTGGGCATCGAGGGCATTGACGATGACCGGCTGATGAAGGTCGCTGAGCTTAGCTGTGCAGACAATGACACCATGGGCAACATGCCCTTTGACGTGGAGCCCGGCGACGTATTTTCCGCCATGAAGGCAGCTGACTTTATTGCCAGCGGTATCGCTTCTCCCAAAATCGGTGCCAGGCCGGCGGTTGCGGATGCCAAGTGCACTATGAGCCTGCGCAAGCTAAACATGGACGAGATTAAAGACCTCTCCTCCATCCTAAGCAAGTATCAGGAGGACTTCGAGATTATGTCCGGCAAATATATCTCCGACGCCAAGTCCATGCTGGGACTTCTTAATATTGACTGGGACAGGGGTGCTGAGCTGATCATTCACCGGGATGATCCCGCCCTGATTAAGAGCATAAAAAAATTTGTGAGATAGAAAATGCTAATGATAATTTTTTGCAATTACTCTTAGCAAGCAGACTTAATGTGTAAAAACTCCTCATAACATTAAAGGATACTGCAGTGGGATATTCCCTGTAATCAGGGGGTATTCTGTCTGCAGTATTTTTTTATCTCTGACATAGAATTCTCGTATTTTTCATCATGATATGAATACAAAAGCAAGCTTTTCTCTGGAACAGGAAATATTTTGACATTGCAGATAAGAAAAGAAGTCTGGTATATCAAAGTTCCCGTCTGATATATCATGGAGAGCATACGGAAAATCCATTAGAATCAGAATCAGAAGTACTGACACAGTGCTTTGATGTCAGCTATCATTCATACAGACATGACTCTCACCAACCGCATGTCTGCAGAGGTATTTAAGAAAAACAGCAGGTCTTACCCAGCCTGCCTTTTTATGAATCCTCACTCATCCTTAATGTCCATACATAATATAAAAGGAGGACAAGTCCAAATGATTGCAAAAGGTTTTTCAAAGTGCTCTCCACGCTGCGAGCGAATCCGTACAGAGCTTGTTCAGGCTATCCCTTCCATCGAAGTGGACAGAGCTGTGTATCTGACCGAATCCTATAAACAGACTGAGAATGAGCCTCATGTCATCCGCCGTGCAAAAGCCCTGGAGAATGTACTGGCTCATCTTCCTGTAGTGATCCGTAATGACGAGCTTATCGTCGGAACACTGACAAAAAATGTTCGTTCCTGCCAGCTTTATCCGGAATTCTCCTATGAGTGGGTTGTTGCTGAGTTTGATACCATCGCTCACAGACTGGCAGACCAGTTCGTGATCTCCGAAGAAGATAAGAAGACCCTGCGTGAAGTTCTCCCATACTGGAAGAACAAGACCGTCAGCGATGCAGCCCTGGCTTATATGACCCAGGAGACCAAGGACTGTATGGCCAATGGTGTCTTCACTGTCGGCAATTACCTCTATGGTGGTGTAGGCCACGTGATCATCAACTATGATAAGGCAATCCGTGTCGGTTACAACAATATCATGAAGGAGATTGCCTACAACCTTGAGACAGCAGACAAGCTGGATCCTGATTATATCGAGAAATCCCAGTTCTGGAAAGCTGCCCTCATCACCCTGAATGCTGGTATCCAGTGGGCGAAGAGATATGCTGCTGAGGCCAGAAGACAGGCATCATCCTGCCCGGATCCTGCAAGAAAAGCAGAGCTCCTTCAGATCGCTGCTAACTGTGAGAAGGTGCCGGCAGAAGGCGCAACAAACTTCTGGGAAGCCTGCCAGTCCTTCATGTTTACACAGATGATTCTCCAGTGTGAGTCCAGCGGACACTCCGTATCTCCGGGACGTTTTGACCAGTACATGTATCCATTCCTCAAGAACGATACCATCAGCAAGGATGAGGCTCAGGAGATTCTTGACTGTGTATTCCTGAAGTTAAACGACCTCAACAAGGTTCGTGATGACATTTCCTCCCAGGGATTCGCAGGCTACCAGGTATTCCAGAATATCAATGCCGGTGGTCAGACAAAAGATGGTCTGGATGCGACCAACGAGCTATCCTACATGATGATTGATACGGTTGCAAGAATCCGTATGAATGCCCCGTCCTTCTCCGTACGTATCTGGAACGGAACACCGGACGAATTCCTGCTTCGCTGCTGCGAGCTCTGCCGTCTCGGCTTGGGTCTTCCGGCTATGTATAACGACGAGTGCATCATCCCGGCACTGACAAACCGCGGCATCAGCCTTCACGATGCAAGAGACTATGGTCTGATCGGCTGTGTAGAGCCTGAACCGCAGGGTCTTGAGTACGGCTGGCATGATTCTGCATTTGTAAATGCTGCCAAGATTCTGGAAATCACCATCAACAATGGTAAGAACGGAAATGTTCAGTTAGGTCCGGTGACCGGCGATGTCAGCTCCTTCAAATCCATCGATGATTTCTATGAAGCATTTACCAAGCAGATGGAATACTTTGTATACCATGTTGTACAGGCTGACAACTGTGTAGACCTGGCTCACAGAGAAAGAGCCCAGCTTCCCTTCCTGTCCTGCTTCGTTTACGACTGCATCGGCAAGGGCAAGGATGTCAACCAGGGCGGCGCCAAGTATAATTTCACCGGCCCGCAGTATTTCGGTGTTGGCGACGTTGGTGATTCCGTATACTCCATCCAGAAGCATGTTTTCGATCAGAAAGACTTTACATTTGCTGAGTTAAAGGATGCTCTCGATGCAAACTTCGGATATCCCACCACAGCTGCCAGTGCTGCCTCTGTTTCCGTATCCAACAACACAACCCATGGATCCGTATCTGAGAAGCAGTTAGAGGATGTAATCTCCAGAGTACTTGGCGAGATTCTCGGAAAGTCCACCAGCAGCTCTGTATCCGCCGCAGCTCCTGCCATCAGCCACAGCAGATACGAAGATATCCTTCACATCATCGAGTCTGACACCGAGTGGTTCGGAAACGATATCGACTCTGTTGACCTGGTAACCAGAAAGTGCGCTCAGATCTACTGCTATGAATTAGAGAAATACTACAATCCTCGTGGAGGACAGTTCCAGGCAGGTATCTATCCGGTATCCGCCAACGTTCTCTTCGGTAAGGATGTAGGAGCCATGGCAGACGGAAGACTGGCATATACTCCTCTGGGTGATGGCTGCTCACCACGTGCAGGTAAGGATACACTTGGACCGACTGCCGCAGCTAACTCCGTAGCCAAGCTGGATCATGAAGTGGCTTCCAACGGTACTCTCTACAACCAGAAGTTCACACCCCAGTCCGTAGCCGGCGATCAGGGTCTGATCAACTTTGCAGCCATGGTGCGCTCCTATTTCGATAAGAAGGGTATGCATATCCAGTTCAACGTTGTGGATAAGGAAACTCTGCTCGATGCTCAGGTTCATCCGGAGAACTATAAGGATCTGGTAGTCCGCGTTGCCGGATACAGTGCAATGTTCACATCCCTGGCAAGAGAGGTTCAGGATAATATCATCGCAAGAACAGAGCAGCAGCTGTAAGATAATACTACACCTTTTAATAAATCTTTTACAACGTCACAAGAAGGCGCAGGGGCTGCATGGCAGCCCCTGTTGTCATTATTTGTCCTGCATTCTGCAATGAAATATCATTGTTTTAGTCTGCAATATCATGGACAGTATTCAGGTTCTTCTAATATAATTCAGGAAAGAGATGATACTAATCTCTTTTGCTTCTCGCACTCCACGTCTCTCACAATACGGATCAGGAGGATCATAAATGAAAATGGATAATAATACGATTGAGGCTATTATCAGAAGAGTTCTGAGCGATCAGGAACAGTTTAATACTGACGAATATGGCTATGGTATTTTTGATACCATGGATGAGGCAATCGAGGCCTCTGCAGCAGCTCAGAAAGAATACATGCGTCATTCTCTGGCAGACCGTCAGAAATATATCGAGGGGATTCGCGAGGTGGTTTGCGATGAAAAGAATCTGACTTACATGAGTAAACTTGCTGTTGAGGAAAGCGGCATGGGCAAATATGAACACAAGAAGATCAAAAATGTCCTTGCAGCCCGGAAATCTCCGGGAATTGAAGATCTGACAACCCAGGCCATGGCAGGGGATGATGGCCTGACACTTGTGGAATACTGTCCCTTCGGAGTGATTGGAGCGATAGCTCCTACAACCAATCCGACAGAAACCATCATATGTAACTCTATCGGTATGCTGGCAGGAGGCAATACAGTTGTTTTCAGTCCGCATCCACGTTCCAAGGGAGTATCCATCTGGCTGATCAAGAAGCTTAATGCCAGGCTGGAGGAACTGGGAGCGCCCAGAAATCTGATCGTTACTGTCAAGGAGCCATCCATTGATAATACAAACATAATGATGCAGCACCCCAAAATCCGTATGCTGGTAGCTACGGGAGGTCCGGGGATCGTGAAGGCAGTCATGTCCACTGGAAAGAAAGCAATTGGGGCAGGAGCCGGAAATCCCCCTGTAGTTGTTGATGAGACCGCTAATATAGAGAAGGCTGCAAAGGATATCGTAGACGGCTGTTCCTTCGATAACAATCTACCCTGTATTGCAGAGAAGGAAGTGGTAGCTGTGGAGCAGATAGCGGATTATCTCATTGCAAACATGAAAAACAATGGTGCATACGAGATTAAGGATCCGAAGGTAATCCAGCAGCTGGTTGAGCTGGTTACCAAGGACGGCAAGAAGCCGGTGACAGTATTTGTCGGAAAAAGTGCTCAGTATATCCTGGGGCAGGTAGGCATCCAGGTGGGCCCGGAGGTAAAAGTGATTCTTGTGGAAGCACCCAAAGATCATCCATTTGTCCAGGTAGAGCTTATGATGCCGATCCTTCCTGTAGTAAGAGTGGCAAATGTGGATGAAGCCATTGATTTTGCCGTTGAGGCAGAGCATGGCAACCGCCATACAGCCATGATGCACTCCAGAAATGTAGATAAGCTGACCAGGATGGCGAAGGAGATCGAGACAACAATCTTTGTTAAGAACGGTCCATCCTATGCCGGAATTGGTGTCGGCGGTATGGGACACACTACATTTACCATCGCAGGACCTACCGGAGAAGGATTAACTTCAGCAAAATCCTTCTGCAGGATCCGCAGATGTGTAATGAAGGATGCCTTCCATATCAGAGATAAACAGTAAACCTCTCCTCCTCCTTTGAATAAGCATATATGCATCCTTAATTCAATATAAAGAATAATATCATAGTGTTCAATAAGAACTTGCCATTCTACCTCGCTAAAAACAGACACCTCATTCCTTTTCATGTGTCACCGTAGATAAGTATGATATTATCTTTATATAGCAAGATGGCGTCGCAGTAACGCTCTCGCCCATTCTTTACTGAATGGTCTGATCGTAACTGCTGACGCCCTTTTTGTGCGCTTTCTGATACAATAATTAAGACATATTCGCAAACCGTTCCACAGCTTTCGTGAAATCCTTTATGGTCTTCTCCGCGTCTCCGTGGGAGATACCATCCAGCACACAGTGCTGGATATGACCCTCCAGGACAATCTGGCCGCACTTGTGCAGGGCAGACTTGGCTGCATTGATCTGGGAGAGGATGTCCTCGCAGGGGACGTCTTCCTCGATCATCCGGTTGATGGAGGCCACCTGGCCTTCTATCTTTCTGAGCCTTCTGTGAAGGTTATCTAAATCCATGCATTGTCTCATTGTGCTTCTCCTCCTGCCATTATCTATAGAATCATTTCTACCAAGAGCCAAACCTCAGACATATCTTATTGCCTATGTCTGAGGTTATTTGGTTCACATATTCTCTACTATACTCTGTTCTTCCGATTCTGGCAAGATATTGCGCATATTATTCAGGCAGAGGACAATGGTGGAAGCATTATGGAGGAATGCCGCCGTTCCCGGCATGAAGAGTCCGGCGATGCCTCCCACCAGGATGGCAGCGTTAAAGCCTATGCCCACCCGGCCGGTCCAGGTCATGCGGTCAAGGAGCTGGCTGCTCATCTGCCTCAGCATGGCAATCTTCTCGATTTCTTTTCCGGACAGAGTGATGTCTGCAATCTCATTGGCAATGTCGGCTCCCTCCTTGATGGCGATGCCCACATCTGCAGCGGAGAGTGCCGGGGAGTCGTTAATCCCGTCTCCAATCATGATGACCTTCCGGCCCTTATCTCTTTCTTCCTGTACATATCTGGCCTTGTCCTCCGGCAGTACCTCGGAGTAATATTCAGTGATGCCGGCTTCCTGGGCAATGGCCTGTGCGGTCCGCTCACTGTCTCCGGTCATCATGACGATGTGCTTGATACCGCTGTCTCTTAATGTCGAGATTAACCGGATGCTTTCAGGCCGGATGGGGTCGGAGATGCCGATGACGGCGGCCATCCGGTTTCCGATGGCCATGTAGAGTCTGGAATACTGGGTGGGCATGGCCAGGATCTTCTCCCGGTCTTCTTCCGATACATAGGCAGCCTCATCCTCCAGAACAAAATGGCTGCTTCCGATGACAACCCGCTCCCCGTTCAGGGAGGAGACGATACCGTGGGCCACGATGTAGTTGGGGGAGGTGTGCAGCTCCTCGTGCTCCAGGCCTTTTTCCTTGGCTGCTCTTACCACGGCGTTGGCCAGAGAGTGGGGGAAATGTTCCTCCAGACAGGCGGCCAGGGCCAGCATCTCATCTTCATCCCTGCCATCCAGGGCCAGTACCTGCTCAACGACAGGAGTGGCATTGGTCAGGGTTCCGGTCTTGTCAAAGATTACGGTATCTGCTTCGGAAATGACCTCCAGATATTTTCCGCCTTTTACGGTAATCTGATGGCGGCCGGCCTCTCTCATGGCGGAGAGGACTGCGATGGGCATGGCGACCTCGATGGCACAGGAGAAGTCCACCATCAGTACCGAGGCAGCCTTGGTTAAGTTGCCGGTGATCAGTCCCGTGAGGATTGATGTACCGAAAGTATAGGGAATCAGGCGGCTTACCAGGTCCTGGGCCCGGCTCTGGGTGACGGATACCATGCTTTCCGACTCTTCAATCAGCTGGACGATTCGGTCGTACCTGGTCTTTCCCGAGGTGGCATGTACCCGGATGATCAGCTCTCCTTCCTCCAGGACAGTACCGGCAAAAACTGTACTTTCCAGACGTTTTTCTGCCAGTACGGATTCTCCGGTCAGGGCTGCCTGGTTGACCATGGCCTCCCCGGATACCACAACACCGTCTAATGGGATCAGGCTGCCCATGCCTACCCGGATCAGGTCCTCGTCATTAACCTCGTGGATGGGACATTGTTTAAAGCTGCCGTCATCAGATTTCTTCCATACTTTAGTCACATTGAGGGCCAAGGACTGGGCCAGGTCATCCACGGACTTCTTGTAGGTCCATTCCTCCAGCATCTCTCCCATGTCAGTCAGGAATATGATGGAGCTTGCCGTGTTGAAATCACCGGTCACGAAGGAGGCCAGTATGGCGGTAGCGTGGATGATCTCCGCACTGAAATCACGCTTGAGCAGGTCTCTGATTCCTTCCCGGATGTAGGGGGCTCCATTATATATACTTACGGCAGCCCGGATGGGGAAAGGAAGAAGCAGTCTCTTGCCCAGCTGCAGCATGATCTTGCTGACAGCCTTGTCCTTGAATTCCTCGTTGGTGGCTCGGGCTGAAACTCCGGGAAGGGCTTCCAGAGCCTCCGGGTCATGGAGATCCATCTCCTTAAGAGCCTGCAGGATTCCCGCATCTGCACCCTTTCTGAAACGGATGATGGCAGCGGCAGTACGTCTCAGTACACTGACCGACACCACTTCACCAAGGCCGGTCAGAGCATAGTAGAGTATGTCGGCCTCCTGACCTGTCAGCCTGCGGACAGGCAGCTTGATGTGGAGCTGCCTTGGGGTCTGGTGTATAATATGGTACTTCATAAGCCGCTCCTTTTACTCTTCAATGGTGTCAGCCTCTGTATCGTATGAATTGATTTCTTCTGTATCATCTTCAAGAAGGGCCTCAAAGGCAGCATCCTTCTTTGCCTGATACTTATCAGCTTCTTCCCTTGCCTCTGCAGCAATATCAGAAGCTCCCGCCTGGATGGCTTCCACCTTCTCCATGGTGCAGTCCTTTAAGATCATGCCCAGGCTTGCAGCCTTCACATAAACCTTCTTAGCAGTGTCGCCGCCGAAAATAAAATCGCCGGTCTTGCCGAGAACAAATCCACCGAGAACTGATAATAATACTTTCTTTTCTAATAACTTCATCATGAAACCTCCTATATTCATTGGGGTGTGCCGGCAGAGCCGGCATGGTGTTACAGGTTTTTATCCTTTTACTATATACCCATGGGGGTATGGGTATATAGTAAATGCTTTCTCTGTATTTGTCAATACTTTTTTTAGAATCATATCTGAAGCGGTGGCTGTTCACACTTAGTCAGATACTATAAAACAAGCTTCGTTCGGAGTTCCGGCAGATTACAAATACTTTGGCAATCATCCCACAGATCTCAACAGCGGCAGCTTATCCATCAATACCTGGAATTCCTGTACATTTCTCGGGCAGTCTCCATCAGAGGGAACCATACCCTTCTCCTCCAGGATCCGGTATATGTCAAACATGGTGGGGTGCTTTAAGCTTGCCTGCTCCAGAATATCCTCCTGTTTAAAGATATTAACCGGTGTATCGTCAGCAATGATCTGTCCGTTGGAGAAGACCACAGCCCGGTCTGCCCAGCGGTAGGCAAAATCCACATCATGGGTGGAAATCAACATGGTTCTGCCTTCCTGGCTCATCTTTCCCAGGACCTCCTCCAGCATGGCGGCATTCAGGGGATCCAGCGCAGCCGTCGGTTCATCGAAAATGATGATCTCAGATTCCATGGCGATGATATCTGCGATGCTGACCCGCTTCTTTTCGCCTCCGCTCAGGTAGTGGGGGGCTCTCTTCTTAAAGTCGCTGATGTTCATGTAGGCCAGGGCCTTATTGACACGGTCTATGACCTCCTGGCGGGGAAGCTTCAGGTTCATGGGGCCGAAGGAAACCTCGGCTTCAACGGTAGAGGCGATGATCTGATTGTCGGCATCCTGGAAGACGATACCAACATTTTTTCTCAGGTCGTTCAGGTTCTTTTTGTCAATCTTCTTTCCCCGATAGCAGATTTCCCCGGCTGATGACTTCAGCACACCGTTGATATTCAAAAAGAAGGTGGATTTTCCGGCTCCGTTGGAGCCTAAGACAGCAATCTTTTCTCCCTGGTGGATTTCCAGATTGATTCCCTTAAGGGTTTCTTTTTCATCGTTATATCTGAAATGTAAATTCTTTACCTGTAAGATGGGCTGTTCTGTTTTTTTATTCATCGTATTACTCTCCTCTATAGATAACAGTATATTTGTGACAAAATCATCCGGATGCTCAATTCTTTTTCTACTACGCATTCACGGACGTAATCATGCTTCTCTTAAATGGCAGTATATTCAAGACTAAAAATATCGGATGTACAGTGCTTAACTATCTTGTAACGAACCAGATCAGGCACAGTGCACAGATAAAGCTGATTCCAAATACAATCTGCCAGCTTCTCACCGGCTTGACATCCTCCAGGAAATTCAGCTCTCCATCATAGCATCGGGCTTCAAGAGCATTATAGTAGGCATTGGCCTTATTTAAGGAAACCACAAAAAGGTTGCTGGCGATGTTGCCAAAGCTGTAGCAGGAGGTCCTGAAATCGCAGTAGCCCAGTCTTGACTCAGCGGAATTCTTAAGCCGGGTGTAGGTTTCCAGCATGATAAAAATGTATCGGTAGATCATGTTCATAAGCTCGACGATCAGCTGGGGCATGTGAATCTTTCTGAGGACGGAGACCAGCTCGGTAAGAGGTGTGGTCAGTGTCATCATATAAAGAGCACTTACAGCCCCCAGGGCCTTGAGAATCAGGACTGCTGCCTGGATCAGGCTCTTGTCGGAGCAATAGATATAGAACAGATTGAAAACATGCAGATTGTACTGTCCCGCCGGCGAGAAGGAATATCCAATGGCTATGGTAATTGCTCCCACTACCATGAAAACAATGGGAATGGTCATCATGGAAATATAATGGTCCAGCTCCAGCTCACCGATCACGATGGTGAGATAACCCATCATGAGAATCACTGCGACAGAAACATAAATGTTATTAAAAGCGATGCATAAGATCAGGCTGACAGTCGCAAGAAGGACTTTGAATCCGGCGTTCCATGCCCGCATTTTGGATGCATAGGCAAATGCGTCAATCCCCAGGGTTGAGCCTCCGTGGGAATGGCCGATATGGAAATGATGATGTTTTTTTCTTCCCTTCCATAAGCCATGGGCAAACATGGCTGCTGCAGCCAGTATTAATACTATGGTTATGATTGTTTTCATATGTCCTCCTTTTTGTATAATATTGATACTCCGTGTTTCTAATACTATTATATATCAAATTAATACTAAATAAAGAGAATAATTTGACTGAGATAAGTATTAAATTGATATATAGGTATTAAAATGGGAGTAAAATATTACTTTGATACTCGCAGGAGGGATGGATTCAATCTGCAATGCCAGTCCAAAAGTCCTCATGGCTCTGAGTAGTCACAAAAAAAGAAGAAGCCGCAGCTTCTTCTTAAGATCATCCGGCCTGTTCCTCAGCCAGTTCTTTCTTATATTTATAATAGGTGTTTCTCGATATGGTTCCCATCTCGTTTCGAATCTGCTCCATGGTGGCTACATCGTTCATGGAACCATTATAATTCTGGTTATATCTTTTGATTAATTCCTTGACCATGAAGGATTTTCTGGATTCATATCTCTTGCCAGCTGCCTTCCCGGTCTGCTTTTTCTCCGCCATAGCCTGATTATAGCTTTCTCTCATCTGAACCCGGTGCTGCTGCAGATCTTCCCAGGATTTTTCCAGAATCCGATTTACCTGGTCTGTCAGCAGATGAAGAAGGCTTTTAAATACCAGCGCCTTATCTGCTTCCGGCGCCTTCGAGACTGTATCCTCATAGGCGGAAATGTATATTTCCGTATTCATGTAGGGCTGGTTGATGAAGATCAGCTTGACCCCCTTTTCCGCCAGAGTCTTATAATAGGAAATAACCTTTTCCGGATTGCGGCTCAGGCGGTCCACGGAATTGACAACCAGAACATCATCCTTCTCCAGCTGAGAGAGCAGCTTATTCAACTCTGTCCGGTCGCTTACGGTCTTGGAATAGATCTCCTTGATCAGAATTGCATTGGGATATCTACTATTAATATTATCAATCTGTTTTTCAAACTGGGGCCTGGTGCAGCCGGAGCTGCAGTAGCCAAATTCTTTTGCCATAATAATCCTCCATTCATCATTATTATTAATGTTACTTTAATTACTAAACAATTAAGCCCATGCATTATTTCTGTTCCCAATGCATATAGTGGCTTATTGTGCCTTTAGCACAGTCCGGCACACTGGCTGGACTTAGATAGTAATATCACATTGGTTAGTACCATAATAACACACAATCAATAATAAGACAATACTATTTTGATACCAATATTTGTTTAGGGATATTGTATTAAAATGCAAAATTATACTCTTAAAAAGAGACATATTTACAAGAAAAGACGGAATAGTATCAATAAAATACATTCCAAAAGTATTAAAATGAGATATAATAGAGACAACCTTACAGGAGAGACTCAAACAGATACTGATACTAAAGTGGACGGATGAATAGTTTGAGACTCACACCCAATATCATCTATCATTAAGGAGCCGATTTCGTCCGTGTAAGCAAAGCGGCACGGTTACGAAAGCGAGCATCCGGACGATTATGTCACAAAAAAACCATCATTATTAGAGGAGGAGAAAAATGAAAAATCACTTTACAGCAAAAGAGAAGAACAAGAGAACAACTGACAACCCGGAAAAGAGAGCAGGCATCACAAGTAAGATCAAACCATTGCTGGCTGCCCTGTTTGCCCTTTATGCCATCGCACCTGCATCCCACGCCATGCATGTCATGGAAGGGTACCTGCCCCTTGGCTGGTGTATTGCCTGGTACGCATTAAGCATCCCCTTCGTGGTACTTGGTTTTATCGGAATCCGCAAGATTGTGGAAAACGACAGAAAGACCATTACACTCCTGGCTATCACCGGCGCTTTCATCTTTGTCATCTCGTCCCTGAAGATTCCTTCCGTAACAGGAAGCTGCTCCCATATGACCGGAACCGGTCTTGGCGCAATTCTTTTTGGACCATGCATTACAAGTATCCTGGGTCTGATCGTCCTGGTATTTCAGGCTATACTCTTAGCCCATGGCGGACTGACCACCCTCGGAGCAAACTGCTTCTCCATGGCCATCGCAGGACCAATCGTATCCTGGGCTATCTATAAGGTATTAAAGAGTGCAGGCGTCAACAAAAAAGTGACCATCTTTATCGCAGCCTTTTTAGGAGACCTCTTTACCTACTGTGTAACCAGCGTTGAGCTTGCCATGGCATACCACACAGGCGGCTTTGGAGCAGCCCTGGTTAAGTTCCTTGCCAACTTTGCCGCAACCCAGATTCCTCTGGCAATCATTGAGGGTATCCTTACCGTAGTGATCATGATCGGGCTTGAGGCTTATGCCAATGACGAACTGAAAGCATTGAAGTATGCGTAAAATCTTTATGTTGTAGAGCACCATGCAGATATTGCAAAGTATGTGAGGAAAAGATAGTGTACTTTCAGATAATACAAAAATAAGATTGATTGGAAAGGAACAGGAGGATATACCATGAATAATAAGAAAACAGTGATCATATTATTAGTTATTGTTGCATTAATTGCCATCGTGCCACTATTTGCTCTCAAGGGTGCAGAGTTTGGCGGCTCGGATGATAAGGGGGGAGAAATCATCTCCGAGATCCAGGGCCAGGAGTATGAGCCATGGTTCACCCCGGTTCTGGAATCTGCCCTGGGCGGAGAGCTCCCTGGTGAAATTGAAAGCCTGCTCTTCTGTGTGCAGACCGGTATCGGCGTAGGAATCATTGCATTTGTGATGGGCAGATATGTTGAGAGAAATAAGTGGCTGCATCAGAGCGGAAAGATTGTAGAACAAACCGAATAAATAAAAAGTAGATGCAGATATGCTGCAGTAAAAAAATAAGAAGACTGCCGCTTTCGGATAGCGGGAACTGGATCATCAGTTTCACAGCATCATCCGGGGTGACAGTCTTTTTCATATTATCTTAATCTGTGGACAAAATCTTTCTATAAGCTATAATAAGAGTGAATTAGCAGCGAAAAGGCTAAGAAAAAACAATCAAAGTCTTGATGATAAGAAATATATGATAAACCAGGAGGACCGAATATGAAAAGAAATCAAGTACCTATAAACCAGACCTGGGATCTGAGCCTGATCTACAAGAACCCGGAGGAGGCCTGGAAGGATATGAAGACAGTGGGCAGTCTTGCTGACCAGGTTGAGAGGGAATACAAGGGGAGGCTTATGGAAGCTGCTTCGATTGTGGACTGCCTTCATCTGTATGAAAAAATGCATGAAATTTCCAGCAGGGTTTCTTCTTATTTTGAACTTGATATGTCAACGGACTTCTCGGATTCCGGAAAGTCTGCCAATGCCAGCAAGGCGCAGAGCCTTATCACAGAGTACTTTACAAAAACCAGCTTTATTGAGAGTGAGATTGCAGGGGCGGATTCTGCCGTTTTAGAGGAAGCAATTAAAAAAGGCGGGAGTATCTCCGGTTATCTGAAGAAACTGCTCAGAAGAAAGCCTCACATCTTAGGTTTGGAGACCGAGAGGACTTTGGCCGCCTTAGGGGAGTTTATGGAAGCCCCCTATCAGGTTTACAACCAGGCCAAGTTCTCCGATATGAGATTTGATACATTTACTGTGAAGGGAAGAGAATACCCCTTAAGCTACAGCCTCTTTGAGGATGAATATGAATATGAAAAGGACACTGATGTCCGGCGGGCGGCATTCCGGGCCTTCTCCGACAAGCTTAAACAGTATGAAAATGTCACAGCTGCCGCCTATAACGCCCATGTCCTAAGGGACCGGCAGATGGCCAGGGTCAGGGGGTATCAGGATGTCTTCGATTACCTTCTCTTTGAAGAAAATGTATCAAGGGACCTTTTTGACAGGCAGATCGACGTCATCATGGATAAGCTTGCCCCTCACATGAGGGCATATGCCGCCCTGATCAAGAAGGTTCATAAACTGGATAAGATGACTTATGCGGACCTGAAGCTTCCCATTGATCCGGATTACAATCCCAGGGTGACCATGGAGGAGGCGGAGGAATATATCGCAAATGGCCTCTCCGTGATGGGGGAGGATTATATGTCCATGGTCCATCAGGCCTTCCGGGAGAGATGGATTGATTATGCGACTAATGATGGTAAGAGTACGGGCGGCTTCTGCGAGAGTCCCTACGGCATACCTGCCTCCTTCATTCTCCTGTCCTGGCAGGGCAGGATGTCAGATGTCTTTACCCTGGCCCATGAGCTGGGCCATGCAGGACATTTTAAACTGTGTAATGAGACCCAGGGCTGGTTTGACACCCAGGTTCCTCTCTACTTTGTGGAGGCACCCAGCACCATCAATGAGCTTCTGCTCACCGGTTACCTGGAAAAGACCGGCACGGATCCCCGCTTTAAGCGGTGGGTACTGGGAAATACAGTTGGTAATACCTACTATCACAACTTCGTAACCCACCTTTTAGAAGGAGCCTGGCAGCGGGAAGTCTATAAGACCGTGGAGGCAGGGGGAAGCCTTCAGGCGGATACCCTGTCGGCCATCTATAAGGACGTTCTCACGAGATTCTGGGGGAACAGCGTGGAGCTGACCGAGGGAGCGGAACTGACCTGGATGCGCCAGCCCCACTATTATGCAGGCCTCTACTCCTATACTTATTCTGCCGGACTGACCATCTCCACCAGGATGGCACAGAGAATCTTTGCGGAAGGCCAGCCTGCTGTGGATGACTGGAAGAAGGCCCTGACGGCGGGAAGCACTGTAACTCCTTACGAATTTGCAAAGATGGCAGGGGTAGACATCTCAACAGACAGGCCCCTGTCAGAAACAATAGACTATATCGGGTCTTTGATACAGGAAATGTACCGGCTCACGGAGGAGCTGGGTTGAATACCCATCTGGAAGAACTGGCTGCCGCGTTGAGGCGGACAGTATAGAGATAATGAATTCAAAGGGGGGCATTTGATGGAATTTAAGAAACTTGAATATATTTTAAAGGTAGCTCAGCTTGGAAATATCACCAAGGCCGCGGATGAGCTGTATATGACTCAGCCTGCCTTGAGTCATTATATAACAAAAGTGGAGTCTGAGGAGGGCGTCAAGATTTTTGACCGTTCAACCAACCCCATGACTCTGACCTATGCCGGGGAGCGTTACATTAAGACCATCCAGTCTATCCTGGAGTTAAATCAGCAGCTCCAGGAGGAGATGCTGGAGGTGTCAGCTCACAAGAGGGGGCGGCTGACCATCGGGATTCCTCCTGCCAGGGCGGCCAATCTGCTTCCCCAGGTCATTCCGGAGTTTATTGAAGCTTATCCCGGCGTCCAGATCAAGACTGTGGAGCACAATTCCCGGCAGCTTAAGGAGGATGTAAAGAAGGGACTTGTGGATTTTGCCATACTCCCCCAGCTGGATGGCCTGGACAAGTTTCGCTGCCTGGAGCTCTTTGATGAGGAGCTTTTCCTGATTGCAAGACAGGGAATGATTCATGAGGATTCCTGGCATACGACAGCAAATGATGAGAAAGTCATTGACATCAAAAAGCTGAAAAAGCAGAAGTTCATCTTATTAAGAAATGGACATGGAATCAGGAATGCCCTGGATATCATGTTCAAGATGAACGGCTTTAAACCTGATATCTTTATGGAGACGACCAACAATGAGACGGCTTTTGGTCTGGCCAGTGCCGGGCTGGGGATTGCCATCGTTCCCCGGATGAATATCAGCACCCTGAAGGCCAATCATCCCATAGATATCTTTAAGGTGTCAGAAGATGGCCTGAAATGGACCATCTCCGCCATCTTTAACGATGAGAAAAGTGCAGGGTATCTGGCCCTGGCCTTTGTGGGGATCATCCGGGATATATTTGATTCCCAGGAATGAAACGGAAGCCGGCCGGTAATGATTCGTGTTGACTTTAGTCGCCTTAATTTTTGAACAAGAATAATAATATTGTGAAGTCTGCCGAAGATTGAAGTTTATGTTCATTTCCGGCAGACTTTTCTATACTAAAGACCTTTCCTGGAGCTTCTTCTTGTCCGCCTTTTAGGGGGTATTAGAAAAAATGCATACCTGCCATGTATTTTCAGGCATTTCACAACCGGGAAGAATCCAATTATACTTAATACAACATCAGTCATTTATAATCCTGTGAATCGGGAACAGGATTATAAGAAGCTTATACAAGGAGGTCTATTATGCAGGCAGAAACAAAGAAGTCAGGGTTTATCCATGAGAAAATATATGGTATGCCCATGTGGATCATGTTGATTTTCGTCGCAGTGATCTATGTAGGAACATTTACAAAGATGCTGCCGGCGGACGATATGCTGTCAATTGTGGCAATCATGTTTTCCATCGGTTTTGTATTCTATGAAATCGGCGAACGGCTTCCAATCTGGAAGGATTACATTGGCGGCGGCGCTGTTCTTGCATTTTTTGGGGCAGCGGCACTGGAATATTTCAAAATTCTGGATCCTCAGTACTCAGAATCCATCACTTTCTTCTATGATGATTTTGGTTTCCAGACGATATTCATTTCATTGCTGATCACATCAGCAGTGCTGACTGTAAACAGAAAGCAGCTGATCAAATCCTTCACCGGATATATTCCCGCAATCCTGGGCGGTCTGGTTGCAGCAGCGATATTTGGACTGATCGGAGCCGTGATCTGTGGGGTAAACCCGATTGACTCCATTGTCTATTACACACTTCCGATCATGGGAGGTGGAAATGGCTCAGGCGCTATCCCCCTGTCCCAGATGTGGGAAGGAGCAGGAAACGGCGGTGCAGACGCCTATTATTCCAAAGCATTTGCCGTACTGAACATCGCAAATAATTTTGCAATCCTTGGAGCAGTTGCCTTGAATGCCTTAGGCGAGAAATTCCCTAAACTGACAGGAAAGGGCGAGCTTCTTAGAGATGCTTCAAAGTATGAAAATGTTACAGAAGAGAAAGCAGAGAAACCAAAGATTACGATTCAGGAAAGAGCCGGCGGCCTGATGCTTACCTGTGCAACATTTACGGTAGCAAGTATCCTGTCTGAGGTCATTCCACCGATTGGCCTGGTTGAGATACACATGTATGCATGGCTGGTATTGATTTGCATCGTTCTGAATATTGCTGATGTCATTCCGGCAGCCATCAAAGAAGGAGCAAAGGAAATGTCCAGCTTCTTCACGAAGCCGCTCATGTGCATGTGCATGTGTGGAATAGGTATCGCATTTACCGATCTGGGTGAGTTCATTGCAGCGATCAATCCTGCTACAATCTTTATCGCTTTTATGATTGTTCTTGGAGCAATCATCGGCTCAGGTTTTGTCGGAATGCTCTTTGGATTCAATTTCGTGGAAGGAGCAATGACTTCCGGCCTTTGTATGGCAAACAGGGGAGGATCCGGAGACCTTCAGGTTCTTTCTGCCGGAAAGCGGCTGAATCTCATGAGTTATGCACAGATTTCTTCCAGGATTGGCGGTGCGATTGTTCTGGTTTTAGCCAGCGTAATATTCGGATTGATAAAATAAGACCATATACTTGATGTCAAAGGATTACATAAAAAATATGCATGACAAAATGTGCATGACTGGCATGTAAATCACAGCATTTTTCAGATAGTAATTTATCAGATATAATAAAGCTACAAAAAAGATAACAGTATTAAACAGGAGGAAATAAAAATGGCTTATAAAATCGGTTTATGTTATGGAGATGCAATTGGTCCTGAAATCACAAAGGCAACAGAGTTAATGCTTAAGGCAGGTGCAAAGAAGGTGGGCCTGGATGTGGAATGGCCGGTATATCCCATGGGCTGGGACGGCATCTATGAGTACGGCGATCCGGTACCGGAGGTGACCATCGAAGGCTTAAAGACCTGCGATGCATGGGTATTCGGACCCCACGACAGTGCTGCCTATCCAAAGGAGTTCTTTGAGAGGGCAAACCCATCCGGAACCATGAGACATGTCTTTGACCTCTACTCCAACCAGAGACCGGCTAAGGTTTATCCCGGTGTGGCAGCAGAGAAGATCAAGGTAGACCCCACATCCGATATCGTGGTCTTCCGTGAGAACAGCGAAGGCGCCCTTCCGGACAGAAATATGTTCCGGGGCTGGGGAGAGGTTATGCCCAATGAAGACCTGGTCATCTCCATGAGTGTTATGTCCAGAAAGGCCACCGAGAGACTGGCCCATGAAGCCTTCAAATGTACCATGAAGAGGAAAAAACACCTGACCATCGTCCACAAGGCAAATGTAATCCAGTGGGCATACGGCTTCTTCCGGGACGTGATCAAGGAGATCGGTGCAAAGTACTATCCGGAAGTAAGGATCGATGATTTCCACATCGATG
>JAFUDC010000055.1 GCA_017459345.1 Eubacterium sp. | reverse complement strand
GTTTTAAGCAGATGCACCTTTTTTATCAGAAGCACTTCTCAATGATATCCGGGTCTAGACCGTCCTTTCCGGTAAGGTGTCCTACAAGGAAATAAAGAATTCCTCCGGCCAGGAGCCCCCAGATTACGGCATTGATTCCTGTCACACTCACCTTGTAATAGCAGAAGATATATGTGGCAACAGCTCCGACTGAGCTTGCAACAGCCGCCTGCTTTGTCCCCTTCTTCCAGAAAAGGCCGCCGATCAGAGGCCAGAGGAAGGTACATTCCAGACCGCCGAAGGCAAAGAGGTTGAGGAAGAAGATAATATCCGGAGGATTCAGGGTCAGTACCATGACCAGAATACCAAAGGCGATGGTTAGCAGGGTGCTGACCATCTGGATATTCCTGTTATAGCTTTCAATCTTCTTCGGGTCATCTTTAACCACATAGGTACGCCACAGGTCCTTAACGATGGTTGCGGCAGCAAGAATCAGAAGGGAATCCGCTGTGGACATAACAGCTGCCATAGGTGCAGCCAGAAAGATTCCGGCAATGCCTGTGGGCATGATCTGCTGTACGATGTAAGGAACAAAATAATCAGAGGTAGGAAGATCAGCAGTATCGACCAAAGCACCGGCCCAGCATCCTGCCAGATGCATGCCGACAATGATGAAACTGCAGGTCACAGCCCCGATCCACATGGCAGAGTGGAGACTCTTCGTGTTCTTAAAGCCCATGGCCCTTACCGCCGTCTGCGGAAGACCCAGGGTACCGAAGCCTACCAGAACCCAGAAACTAAGAAGACTTCCGGGAGTATAGACAGCCGTCAGATTGTCATAAACATCCGGCAGATTGGCCGCAAGTCCGGCATCAATGCCGGAAAGACCTCCCCCTGCCTTAAGCACGAAGAAGATAAAAAGGAAGGTACCGATACACATGACAATACCCTGGATGGTATCAGTGACAGCAACGGCCATAAAACCGCCAAAGGCTGTATATATGATTACAACTGTTCCGAAAATAAGCAAAGAGGACACATGTCCCAGTCCGGTAATGGAAGCAATCAGAGTTGCTCCCCCGGTAAACTGACCGATCATCTGGGCAGTACAGAAGGCAACCATCAGCAGGCTGGTGATGATAACCAGGGCGTCGCTTTTATATCTGGCCTTCAGATAGCCAACTACGGTAACCGCACCGCTTCTTCTGGAAACAAGGGCAAGCTTATTGCCCAGTACACCTAATACCAGGAAGGTGACCGGTATCTGAACCGCGGCGATCCAGACCTGGGCATAGCCGTAAGTCAGACCGGCTGCTCCGGGTCCTGAAACAAAAGAGCTTACAGAGGTATAGGTAGCCATGGTGGTCATAGCCAGAAGGAGACCATTCATACCCCGGCCGCCAATAAAGAACTTCTTCTCTGATGACATTGCATTCTCAGAGCTTTGCCGCCGGCTGTAAACAATCCCGACGATGGCATTGATCAGCAGGTATCCGATTAAGATGAAAAGGATGGTTTTCTGATTGCCTGTCATTATTCCTCACCCCCCTCTTCATCGTCGTATTCGAAATCAACGAATACAAACTTAAGCAGGTACCATACTCCGATGAGGGCCAGGATGATGGTGCCGAATACAGACACACTCAGCCAGGCAGGCATACCCAAAAAATAAAGTCCGGTTTTGTTCAGTAGGAAAGCAGAAGCCACGTGCCAGATACAACATAATACCACTACAAGGAGTGTGTATTTGATTTCTTTCATGCACTGCTCATGCTTCTCCTGTCTTGAGAGTTTTTTCATGTCTCTCCTCCTTAAAATAAAGTC
>JAFUDC010000054.1 GCA_017459345.1 Eubacterium sp. | reverse complement strand
TCACCACAAAGCTGTCAGTGGTAATTGCAATCCGGCCTGAACCTGCCACCACAGCACTGTCCTCCATGGCATATAAGGTGTCATTATTAAATTCCTGAGCAAAAATATTATCGATCAGTTCATTGGTGGCTAGGCCGCCGCTGCCATGAACCATACTGATGCGGTCATTGTTATTCATGTGGCTTCCTTTCTGTCTGCGAAAATCTTAGGTAATTGCGAAACTCTGTCGTGACTCGAAAATGTTCCTACGTCACACTGTTGCCTGGACAATTCTCTGCAAAAGGTTCGCCAAATCTGTACTAAAGTACATCTTTGTCGTACATTTTTTGATAATTGTCTATTCAAACGTGCAACTTTAGGAATCATTTTTTCGAGCCTGACACGAGTTTCGCAATTATCTATATTCAGACATTCTATTCTCTGTGATTGACAAAGTAAGAAAAGCAGTTCCCCTCCCTTGATACCATACATGCCCCCTGGGGTTTTAAGGGTGTGCAGGCTTTTCCAAAGAGAGGACAGCTGGTGGGAGACATCTTCCCCATCAGAACCTGGTCGCAGCAGCAGGCAGGATTTTTCTTATGATCTTCCGTCAGTTCCCTGCTGCCGGCATCGTAGGCTGCATATTCCGGCCTCAGAATCCTGCCTGATCCGGGAACCAGACCCAGTCCCCTCCAGGCAGCATCAGCCTTTTCAAAGTATCGGTCGACCATCTTCTGTGCCTCTCTATTCCCCTGGGCACTGACGACGGATGGATAGAAGTTCATCACCCTTCCCTGCCCCCTGGCTTTTACAATCCCGTAGAGGGCCAGCAGAATTTCTTCTCCGCTAAAGCCGGCAACCCCGAAGGGAACCTGGTATTTTTCCGCCAGAGGAAGAAATACATGGCTGCCGGTTACCACGGATACATGGCCGGGGGCCAGGAAGCCATCTAAAGAGGCATTCTGACTAAGCAGAGAGTCAATCACCTCAGGCATATTCTTCAAAGCGGTCAGCAATCTGACATTGGGAATATGCTCTTCCAATATCTGATCAAGCATAACCGCATAGACCGGCGTGGTTGTCTCAAAGCCCACTGCCGCAAAGATGAATCTGGTATCCGGCTCCTGTCTGGCAAGCTTTATGGTATCCATGGGTGAGTATACCATCTCAACCCTGGCCCCCTCCCCTTTCATCTGGGAAAGACTGGACCTACTTCCCGGCACCCGAAGCAGATCACCAAAAGTAACCACACAGGTAGAAGGCTCTAATGACAGCTCAATCAGCCTGTCAATGTAGGCAGTCGGTGTCACGCAGACCGGGCATCCCGGCCCGGATAACAGCTTTATAGACGGCGAAAGAAGGGAGTATATCCCTTCTTTCGCAATGGCACCGGTGTGGCTGCCGCAGACCTCCATGATACGCATGGGCGGGCCATCATATGATTTTAAGAATTCTTTGATATGATTTAGAGCAATATCCATTTATTTGATCCCCTAAATATATTTTTAATAGAAAGAGCAGCCTTATTAAAGTAATATTCCGCAATTATTATTCCTCACATTGCCCCCAGCTCTTCCATCAAAGCAGCAAGTTCATCTGCTTCCTGGTCAGATACCTTCTGCAGGATGCAGCCTGCGTGAAACAGAACCCGGTCGCCGGGATTAACAGCAACCAGGCCGGCCCGGGCTGTGACCTGGCTGCCGTTAAAATCAACCTGGGCCTGGCGGCTTTTATGATCAACAGAAATCACCCTGCCTGGTAATGCGACACACATCAGCCGGTCACCTCCGCTTTCTCCATGGCTGCTGACTCTTTTGATTTCTCCTCAGCCTTCGCTGCCGCATCTGTTTTTGCTTCCGCTTCCGCCTTGGCCCTGGCGGCCGCTGCCTTAGCAGCTTTGGCGGCTGCCGCCTTCTTTGCTGCTTCTGCTGCCTTAGCCGCCCGCTCTGCCATCACTTCAGGGGAAATGCGGTATATGGCTTCCGCCTTCTCCCCCATGGGTTCCTGATAACCGGGTACCATGTGAAGGCACTTTTTCGGACACTTCTCCACGCAGTAGCCGCAGGCAATACAGTCAAAGCGGTTGATGGTCCAGCTTCCCGCTTTTTTATCCACCGAGATGGTTCCGGTGGGACAGGACCTGACGCAGAGTCCGCAGGAGATGCAGTCATCGATGCTGATCTCAATGTGACCCCTGCTCCGCTCCGGATAAACTGCCGGCTCAGCAGGATAGTTTTTTGTTACCGGCCGGGAAAAGAGGTTTTTCAGCATGGTTCCGGTAAATGTCATGATGCTTCTTGGCATGATTCCCTTTGGCATGAAATTACCTCCTCTCTATCGCTCAGTACAGCTGATACATGGGTCAATGGTCAGAATCAGCAGGGGAACATCGGCATAATCTGCACCTTTCAGGGTCTCGCAGAGACCGGGCAGGTTGGCAAAGGTGGGGGTCCGGATTCTCAGGCGGTCGATAAACTTCTTGCCGCTCCCCTTGACATAGTATATAGCCTCACCTCTTGGCTGCTCCACCCTCATAAAGTACTCCCCGTTGGGGTTACCCTTGACCGGCACGAAAAGCTCGCTGTCAGGAAGCTTTTCGATGGCCTGGCGGATGATGGAGATGGAGGTAAACAGCTCCCGGATCCTGACGTCACACCTTGCATAGGAATCTCCCTCGTTGGAGTAGGCAATCTCAAAGTCCATGTCCCCATAGGCGGCGTATCCCCGTCTTCTCATGTCAACCTGAACGCCGCTTGCCCTGGCAAAGGGACCTGAGGAGCCCAGATCATGCACCTGGTCTTTGGTCAGGACACCTACCCCCTTCAGGCGGGACTGAACGGAATAATCCTTCATAAAGGTCTTCTGTACGCTTTTAAGTTCCTTTTCTATCTCAGTGACTGCCAGGAGTATGGCTTTCTGCATCTCCGGATTGATATCCTTTATGACGCCGCCCACCTTATTTACGGAGGAAATAAGCCGTCCTCCCGTGGTCATCTCCACCATATCAAGGATCCTCTCCCGGATACGCCAGCACTCATAAAATAAGCTCTCAAAGCCGAAGGCATCCGCCAGGAGACCCAGCCATAGAAGGTGGCTGTGGATTCTGGACATCTCGCACCAGATGGTCCTTAGATATCTGGCCCGGACAGGAACATCCACTCCCATGATGTGCTCCACACTCTCACAGTAGCCCATGCCGTGCATGAAGCTGCAGATTCCGCAGGTTCTCTCTGCCACATAGACCATCTCGTTAAAATCTTTTTTTGCAACTAAACTCTCCAGACCGCGATGGATAAAGCCGATAGAGGGAACCGCCTCCACCACCTTCTCATCCTCAATGACAAGATCAAGATGGATTGGTTCCGGCAGAACCGGATGCTGGGGTCCGAAGGGTACAACACTGCGATTCGCCATTATTCTCCTCCTTTTTTGGGAAGAAATGGAGTCTCTTCCGTGATACGATATAGTTTATTGTCATAGTCAAGGCTGATCATCTGCACCTTCACGCCGAAAAGCTCCTTCATCTCATTTTCATGGAAGAGGGCGTGGGGAATGATCTCTGTGATGCTTGGCACCTCCGTGTCCGGATCGATGACCATACGAAGAGTGACAAATTCATAACTAAGATCATCAGCAAATGAGTAGGACAGTTCCAGCTTCTCATTGATATAGGCTGCACAGATCTGGGCCAGACGATAGTGTTCTCTCTTCATCTGCATAACCCGGGTCAGGAGCTGTCCAACCTCAATCTCTTCCAGGATATTATCAGGACATATCACATCGATCATGCCGGAGCACCTCCTTTCTTCTGTTCCCGAACCAGGGCGTCATGCTCATCAGACCGTTTCTGAAAGAGGTCAACGGCCTTGATGATACCATCGATGATGGCCTGAGGGCGGGCCGCACAGCCGGGAACATAGATATCCACCGGTATGGTAGTGTCTGCTCCTCCCAGTATATTGTAACATTCCTTAAAGATACCGCCGGTGCAGGCACAGGTTCCCACTGCCACAACCACCTTGGGGCGGGGCATCTGGTCATAGAGCTGTTTTACTACAGCCTGATTCTGGCTGTTGATTCCGCCGGTGATCATGAGGATGTCCGCCTGGAGGGGGTCTCCTGTATTAATGATGCCGAACCGTTCCGCATCATAGACCGGGGTCAGAGTGGCCAGCACCTCTATATCACATCCATTGCAGCTGCTGCCATCGTAGTGGAGCAGCCATGGAGATTCTTTTACTTTTGCCATTACATTCCTCCTACTTTATCAGCATCAATACCAGCAGATTCACTCCCGCTGCAAGGAGTGTGACCTCCCAGCTTAGTTTAAACATGCTTTCCCACTTCATACGCGCATTGGTATTATCAATGAGAATCTCCAGGAAGAAAACCAGAAAGGTCAGAAGCAGAGCCGCCGGGATGCTCCATGTATTCCTGTTTAAGAAAAACAGGGAGACCATCCCTAAGAGGAAGACGTTCTCATACCATTCCGCGATGGTGTATAAGGCCAGATATCTGGCTCCTAGCTCCGTGGTGACACCCCTTACCAGCTCCTGATGGGCATGATGGGAGGTGGATATATCAAAGGGAGATTTTCTCATTTTGATGGTCAGCACGAACACAAATGCAATGAAAAAACCAGGAGTATATAACAGCATACTGTGGTCAGCGAGGGCAATATCCCTTACGGAAAAGCTGCCGCTGGCAAGGTAGAAGCCCACACCGGCAAGAAGTACCGCCGGCTCATAGGCCATGATCTGGATCAGCTCCCTGGAAGCTGCAATTGTATTATAGGGTGAACTGTTTACAATGGTGGCAAAATACAAAAATGTGGACGCAGTGCCAAGGACAAAGACGCACATGAGCAGGTCATTTCCGGAGAAAAAGATGGCTCCGGATAAGATCATCAGCACCAGGTAGCAGATCAGCAGGAAGGACTGGGGTACACTGACCGCCACCACCTGCTTATTCAAAAGCTTGCGCACATCGTATAAGGGCTGGAGGATTGGCGGGCCGATCCTGCCCTGCATCCGGGCGGATATCTTTCGGCTGACACCGTCAAGAATCCCCCCTAAAAAGGGAGCGCATAAGACATATATAATTACGGATATAATTCTTCCTGTCATCTTATGGCACCTCCTCCGATCAGACACAGCATAATAATCAGCAGTGCCATGGCAAAGACCTGACAGTAAAACAGCAGCCGGTCCGGATCAAATTTATCGGTAAAGTAGTAGTTGGAAAGCCACAGGGCTTTTTCCTTGCCGAAGGAATCCACAAACCCGGTATTATTTCCCGTGTTGATTCCGCTCATATAGGACAGTTTCACGTTGGTACGGACTCTCTTGCTGTACAGGTAAGCCAGGAAGGGAATCGCGAAAATAAAACAGATGATAATAACCATCATAATCATGATACTCAGAGGAAGCACGTCCTGATAGTAGCCAAAGAGTTCTTTAAGCAGCGGGTCCACATATGTCTTTGAAATCAATGGCAGCAGGGCGCAGACCCCAATCATGAGAATGGCATGGGTTATCAGGGATACATTTTCATCGGTCCGGGTGATATCCTGCTCCCTCTTACCGGTGGCGTGGCTTTTCGATATCAGTTTGCCCATCCACTTGGACCAGTAGAAGGATGTGGTGGCTGACCCGAAGGCAATAAAGAGCACCATGAGGATATTGTGGCTGTCTATGGAAGCCTTGAGGGCCGACCACTTGGAAATCAGCATTCCAAAGGGAGCTAAAAACATACCGGCGATTCCGATGAACATGAGGACTGCCAGCTTGGGCAGACGGTTCATGAGTCCGTGCATATTCTCGATGTCACGGCTTCCAATGGCATTCTCCGTGGCTCCCACAGACTGAAAGAGCAGGGACTTGGAGATGGCATGGAAAAGCATGAGCAGGACGCCGGCCCAGATGGTCTCCGGCATACCGATTCCGGCACAGGCAACCATCAGCCCCAGATTGGAGATGGTGGAGCAGGCCAGCACCTTTTTTCCGTCAGAATGACCCATGGCCATGACCGAAGTCGTAAAAAATGTAATACCGCCGATGTAAGCCACCATGTTGCCGGTCATGGTTCCCCTCATGGCCGGGGCCAGCCGGATCAGGACATAGATACCAGCCTTAACCATGGTCGCACTATGCAGGAGGGCCGAGGAGGGCGTGGGGGCCACCATGGCACCTAAAAGCCAGGTGGAAAATGGCAGCTGGGCCGCCTTGGTCATGGCAGCAAATGCAATCAGAGCAATGGGAATCACAGCATAAACTGTATGCACCCGGCCGGCTGATACCAGACTCTCCAGGGATACATTGCCGCTTTTCAGGCCATAATATACGATACCTATGGCAAGGGCAGTACCACCCAGCAGGTTCATCCACAGAGCCCGGAAGGAATTATTGATGGCCTCATCAAGACCGGTATAGCCGATCAGCAGGAAGGAACACACACTGGTGATCTCCCAGAAGAGGTCAATCCAAAGCAGACTTGACGACAGGACAAATCCGAACATGGCTCCGAGGAAGATGAACAGCAGCATAAAGAAATAGTTCTTCCGTTCCCTGATTCCCTTATGATGCTGGTGATAATGGGTCATATAACCGCCGGAATAGATGACGATCATACCCCCGATCAGGCCGATGATGATACACATGAGGACAGAAAGATGGTCGACATAAATATGGCCGATCCGGTCCATCTCCGGCCCGTTGGTCTCAAACCAGGCAATCAGAAGGGTGGGAAAGATCGACAGCAGGCTGATCCAGTACTTTCTGTACATGGCGCACTTAAAGATGATGAAGAACATTAAGGCGATTTCCACCACAAGGATGACGTGATCGACAATCTCCGTGTCATAATAACACACGATCCTCCCTCCGCCTCCCGCTGCCCACTGAATGACCAGGACTGCAACAGCCGCCATGATGATGCCGGATCCGATATAAAGACACCGGTTCCGTGTCTTATCATCCTTCACCATATAGACGATCAGTCCCATCAGCACAGGGAAGCAGATGAGAAAGAATACTACAGACATAGAAAATCTCCTTTCGTTAAAAGTTAGTCAATAATTTAACATAAATTTATTATAATCATATTTCTCGATTTGTCACGGAAAAAAACAAAAAAATGCATGAATTTTTTGCACTTTTTTTTGAACAATTTGTCACTATTCAGAACTGGAATGGGGCTCTTGAGCAGCTAGAACAATTATCAATCTCTTGCGCAATGCTAAGAAGCGGGGGACTCCAACTGATGTTGAAGAACCGGCAGGCTGTTATTCAACCTGGGTATAAAGATATATCTATTAATTCATAAATATCAATAGATATGGTTTTGAAAACATGTTTTGCTGAAAAAAGGCATTATTTATACATTATTTACGTATAAAATTGGTAAGAAAATGAATATATTGTAATCTCTACCCACAGTTTTCCTCCTCTATTCTGGAGTTCTATGTAAATCGAAAAAAACTGAGGGTAGAGAATTTTATCTTGATATATCATACCCATTTATTTAGGAATAATATAAGAAAAAACAGAAAAATTACTTCATATAAGATTTCATCAATATATTGGGCTAACCTGGCAATAGGTTAGATTTACAAATCATAATATAAAGCGAACTCTTCCGGATGGGGAATGTTGAGCACATATCTGACTTCCTTACGCTTTCTGGCGATATGTAGCTTTAATACTTCTTCAGGAAATACACCACCTGCAGTAAGATAATCGTGGTCTGCCTCAAGGGCATCCAATGCCTCTGACAGACTCTCCGGCAATGAAGTAAGTTTTGCAATCTCTTCCTCCGAAAGATCAAAGAGATTATAATCATATGGTCCCCAGCCGTTGGCACTGGGATCAATCTGATTCTTAATGCCGTCGAGGCCTGCCATTAATATGGCAGATAGGGCATAATAAGGATTACATGTTGCATCCGGATTTCTAAGCTCAAAGCGCTTGCTCGCCGGGGTCTTGGCGTAGGATGGAATCCGGACCACCGCACTGCGGTTTGCCATGGCATAACCGATCAGGACAGGAGCCTCAAAGCCCGGAACCAGCCGCTTGTAGGAATTGGTAGATGGATTAGTCAATGCACACAAGGACCTGGCATGCTTCAATAAACCACCAATAAAAAACATGGCTGTCTGGCTGAGCTGTCCATACCCATTCTCATCATAGAAAACCGGTTTATCATCCTTCAAAAGAAGCATGTGAACATGCATTCCGTTGCCCGCTGTTCCGGCAATGGGCTTGGGCATAAAGGTGGCAGTCTTTCCCTCTCTGATTGCTTCATTCTTGATGATATATTTTGCATTCATAGTATGGTCTGCCATGGTCACCATGTCACCCAGTTCTACTTCCACCTCCATCTGGCCGGCTCCGCCAACCTCATGGTGATGATACTTGACCTCGATTCCCCAGTCCTTCATGGTCAGGCAGATTTTGCTTCTCAGGTCATTATTAATATCCATGGGCAGGCTGGCATGATAACCCCTCTCATCCCCCAGCTGGTAGCCCTTATTATTGCTGTCGGAAACTGCTGCCCAGCCAGCCTGCCTGGTTCGAATGGAGTAACCTGTCTCCTGGGGCTTAACCTCATAGTTTACATCATCAAAAATATAGAACTCGTACTCAGGACCCACCAGCATGCGGTCGGCGATACCGAGCTCCTTCATGTACTCAACAGCTCTTAAAGCCACATTCCTCGGATACTGGTCAAATGGGCGGTTTTTTGGATGATCGATCACCAGAACATCCCCGATCATAGAAAGAGTGGGCACTCCTGCATAAGTATCGATCACGGCGGATTCCAGCACCGGGACAAAGACCATATCACTGTTTTCCACCGATGCGTAGCCATAATTGGAACCATCGAAACCGATTCCATGCTCCATGGTATCCTCATTAAACCTCTCTACCGGAATCGTCAGATGTCTCCATCTTCCATCGATGTCCGTCAGCTTAAAATCCACCATCTGTACCTGGCTCTTCTCACAGTATCTTAAAACCTCATCTAATGTATGGAACATAATAAGCCCTCCTAATTAATATCTTATCTTTTTTTCATTTCACACCAGATTCAGCGTGCTTTCATTATATGCATTATTAACAATATAATCAAGGGTTAATGATGGGATTTTTATCCAATTTGATGGTAGAGAATAAATATATTAATCAATAACAGACGAAACGAAAAGGGCCAGTATGGCCCTTTTCGTTTCGTCTGTTATTTACTTATATAGTTACCCTCTGCATCATCACTTCCTGTTAAGGATCCGGATGGAATTGAGCAGGCAGATAACGGATACACCGGTATCAGCAAATACTGCCAGCCACATATTGGCGAATCCAAACAGACCCATGATCATGACGATAATTTTGATGGCCAGGGCAAAGTATACATTCTGCCAGGAAATGCGGTTGGTCATCCGGGCGATGCTTAAGGCCTCCGGGATGGCGTTCATCTCGGAATTCATAAATACCACGTCCGCTGCCTCTATGGCGGCGTCCGCGCCACTTCCCATGGCGGCTCCCACGTCTGCACCTGCAAGCACCGGGGCATCGTTGATGCCGTCGCCGACGAACATAACCGCTCCGTCTTTCTCACGGATGGCCTGTAATCTGGACAGCTTGTCCTCCGGCAGCAGCTTGGCATGAATCTCATCCACACCAGTCTCTTTGGCAACGGCCTGGGCACTGTCTTCCGCATCACCGGTAAGCATCACTGTCTTGATACCCAGATCTTTTACCTTGGCGATGGCCGGAGCGGCATCTTCCTTCACTGTATCAGAGATAACCACGTTACCCACAAACTTGCCGTTTAAGGCAACCAGAACCTCTGAACCGAAATCAGCCTTATGATAATCGGACAGGTCGATATTATTGGCATCCATAAGCTTTCTGTTACCGCAAAGGACTGTGCCTTGTGCAAGCTGTGCCTTGATACCATGTCCGGCGATCTCTTCTACGCTCTCCGGACGTTCAATGTTAAGTCCCTTCTCCTTTGCTTCTTCCACGATACTGTTTCCAATAGGATGGGTGGAGGACAGCTCGCAGCTTGCGCTGATCTTTAACAGTTCTTCTTCTGAGATGGATCCTGCGGCAGGGATAACCTTCTGTACTACAAAGTTACCTTTTGTGATGGTTCCGGTCTTGTCCATGATGACAGCCTTGACACCCTTGAGCCCCTCGATGGCGATACCGCCTTTAAAGAGAATACCCTTCTTGGATGCGGCACCGATACCGGAGAAGAAGGCCAGTGGTACGGAAAGCACCAAGGCGCATGGGCAGCTGATAACCAGGAAGGTCAGGGCTGTATAAATAGATGCTGTCCCACTGGTACCAAACAGGATGGCGTTGGTTTTGTCCGCATAAGAGGGATCAACCAGATAATGCCAGCTTGGGATAAATACCGGAAGCACCAGGGCAACAAAGAGGGCAAAGAATACGACAAATGGCGTATATACCCTTGCAAACTTGGTAATAAACTTATCAATCTCCGGCTTGGATGCTGCTGCGTTCTCCACAGAGTCAAGGATTCTGGTAACCATGGACTCTTCAAGAACCTTCTCTACACGCATCTTAAGCTGTCCGGAGGTGTTGACACAGCCGGATACGATATTGTCCCCGACTCTTGCCATAACCGGTACCGGCTCACCGGTAACAGGTGAGGTATCAATCCGGCTCTCCCCATCGATAATTACGCCATCCAAGGGGATACGGTCGCCGGGACGAACCAGAAGGATATCACCTACATTCGCCTCTTCTGCATCAATCACACGGACATCATCTCCGATAACCAGGTTGACAACCTCAGGGCGAAGGTCAACCGCTTCCATGATCTGGCTGCGGCTCTGCTCTGTTGCACGGTCCTCAAAATATTCTCCAATCCGGTAGAATAACATAACGCCTACTGCTTCCGGGAACTCTCTGATACAGAAGGCACCCAGAGTAGCGATACACATGAGGAAGTTCTCATCAAATACCTGACCCTTTCTGATATTCTTACCGGCTGCAATTAAAACCTTGCCGCCCAGAATCAGGTAGGCAACGATAAAGATGGCAAATGATGCCAGGGAACTTTCTTCTATCACGGTGTGAACCAGAATCTCACCGATAATAAAGACGATAGCACCCACAAATATACTGAAAAGAGGATTGTCCATTATGGATTCCTTCTTTTCCTCTTTTGGAGCTGCTGCCTTTACGGTTTCTTTAGGGATGACGGTAATACCATCCTCCACGGAATCGATAGCCTTAATAACAACAGGCAGAATGGCATCAGGATCCTTGGCAGATAATTTCATCTGTTTGGTCGCATAGGTAACCGTTACATCATCAACTTCAGGCAGAGTTCTGAGCTTTCTCTCAACGGAAGCCGCACAATTGGCACAATCCAGCCCTTCCAGGATATAAATCTTGGTGTTGGAAACACCGCTGGTTTTCTTCCTCTGTCTGGGAACTACAGTGATGCCATCCTCGATGGAGTCAACCACCTGCTGCAGTCTGGGCAGCAAAGCATCCTGATTATATGCGGAAACGCGAAGCTGCTTGGTGGCATAGGTGACGGATGCGAAACCAACCTCCGGCATCTGACGGATCTTGGCCTCCACCTTGGCAGCACAGTTTGCACAATCGATACCTTCCAGGATATAGACCCTCTTTTCCATATCATCATCCGGCATCTTACAGTTGCACTTTGCCAGACTCTCACCACAGATATCACAATATTCTACGAAAGATGTACAGTCTTCACATTCACAGTCATCCGGATGGCCATTCACATGATGGTGTTCCTCAACAAAATGTGTATGAGACCTGGTGGCATGCGGTGTATGGTCTTCTTCATGGTCGTGTCCGCATCCACAGCCATCCCCGTGATCATGGTCATGATGATGGTGATGGTGACTGTGATCGTGGTCATGATCGTGATGATGCTCATGGTTATGTTCGTGATCGTGACCGCACCCACAGCTGTCTCCATGTTCATGGCTATGCTCATGATTGTGACCATGCTCATGGTTATGTTCGTGGCTATGTTCGTGGTCATGACCGCATCCACAGCTGTCTCCGTGATCATGGCTATGCTCATGATTATGCTCATGCTCGTGGTCGTGATCATGGCCGCAGCCACAGCTGTCCCCATGTTTATGGCTATGCTCGTGATTATGCTCATGCTCGTGATCGTGGTCATGGCCGCATCCGCAGCTGTCCCCATGTTCATGGCTATGCTCATGGTTATGATCATGTTCATGATTATGTTCGTGCCCGTGATCATGAGCATGTTCATGGTCATGAGATGCCCCAGTCCGGTTCCGTCTCCGATTCCTTTCTACCACCACTACATCCGGTTCCATGGCTGTGATGGTTTCCTGAATCTTAGGCAGCAGGGCATCCGGATCCTCTGCTGAGAAACGCAGCTGCTGCGTTGCATAGGTTACAGAGACATCCGACAATTCAGGCATCTTGCTGAGTTTACTCTCGATCTTGGCCGCGCAGTTGGCACAGTCAAGACCTTCCAGAATATATACTTTTCTCTGCATATCCTCTTTCCTTTCTTGCTTTTATCAATGCTCCACATGAGTCATGTGAATCAATGCTTCCTCAATAATATCTACAATGTGCTGATCATCCAGAGAGTAGAAGACATTCTTCCCTTCTCTTCTGGACCGAACCTGATGCATGTTCCTCATCATAGCCAGCTGGTGGGAGACTGCTGATTTAGTCATATTAAGCAGTACCGCGATATCTCCCGCACACAGTTCCTTCTCCTTTAATGCATACAGGATTCTGATCCTGGTATTATCTCCCAGTACCTTGAAGAAAGATGATACTCTTTCTATCGCTTCATCTCCCGGCATCTTCTCTTCCACTGCCTCGATGGTTTTGGGAAACAGCGGTTCGCAATCACTTTTCTTTACTTCCATAAAGCCCCCTATAACAATTGAATATATGATTAATTGTTCAGTTGAGCAATCATTCAACTGTTCTGTGCTCTAATATACACCTTATGGCGGGCTTTGTCAATATATCTATATCAGTTTTCTGGCTTTCTCCGGCATAATCTTATAATAGGCAATCCCCAGCAGAAGCAGGGCACATGTCCAGGATACCGGGTAGCTTAAGGCCACTCCTCTTACACTGTGAAATATCCGCATAAACTGAAACAGAGCCAGCACTCTCACACCGCAATAGCTGAATATTACGATTGCCATGGGATAGACGGCTTTGCCGAAGCTTCGCATATTGCTGGAGAGTATCTCGATCACCGTGCACATAAAGTAGAGAGGGTAAGTGGTTCTCATCTCCTGCATGGTCAGTGCGGCTACCTTTGGGTCCCGGGTGAATAGTCCTACCACCAGGGGAGCAATCAGGAGCAGCAGCATGGCCTCAGCAAATGTAAAGGCTGCCCCGCCGAAGATACTGATCCGGTTGCCCTTGCTGATTCTCTCCCACTGACCGGCTCCATAATTCTGGCTGACAAAGGATACCGAGGCCTGTCCCAGAGCCAGCAGAGGAAGCCAGAGCATATTCTCCGCTTTAAAATACACGGTAAAGGAGGCGATCTCCTTAACACCCAGGGTGTTGATCTGTGACTGGATGATGATGTTGGAGAAAGTGATGATAATGGACTGAATACCGGAGGGAACCCCCACCTTAAGCACACTCTTAAGCTCCGCCGGATGGAACTCCAGGCCAAAAACATTCAGGTGATAGGAATTCTTCATCCTGCATAAGTATGCAATCACACATAATGCGGCAAATGTCTGGGATACCACAGTTGCGATTGCTGTTCCTTCCACACCCAGCTTCAGGTAGACGATACATACATAATCCGCAAAGATATTGAGTATCCCGCCGGCCAGCTGCAGGAGCATTGGTGTCCTGGAATCTCCCATAGCACGGATCACTCCGCTGAGCAGATTGTATAATACCACGGAAACCATACTTAAGATGTAAATTCTGAGATAGCGGATGGCCAGTCCATATATTTCTTCCGGTGTTCCCATCCAGCTAAGAAATATGGGTGCGAAAAATTCCGCAAAGGCTACCAGGGCAATTCCACCGGCAATACCGGCAAGAAAAATGGTTTGAATCAGCTTTTTCAGCTTTTCCTCATTCCTCTGGCCAAAGTACCTGGCTGCGATGACATTGGTCCCTACAGCCATCCCGGTAAAGAACCCCACCATGCAGGTGATCAACAGGTCACTGGCTCCGATGGAAGCAGAGGCCTCTGTACCCAGAAACTGTCCCACAAAGATCAGGTCCACAGAGCTGTACATGAGCTGGATCAGACTGCTCCCCAGTAAGGGAAGGGCAAAAAGAATGATCTTTACTGCAATGGGTCCCCGGGTCAGATCCCGGCTGGAATCCTTCCTGACTTCTTCTTTAATCTTCTCTGTATGCTCCCTCTTGTCTTCTTTAATCTTCTCTGTATGCTTCCTCTTATCTTTTTTAATCTTCTGCGTGTGTTCCCTCTTATCTTCTGTCATCTTCTTCTCCAAATATCCGGACAATCCTGATATCAGATTATTCCGAAAAAATCAGATATGCGAAAGCATGTTATCCACACTTAGAACTGACTGGCTGCCCTGATTCTCATAAAGTTCTTCCAGGTCATGCTCATGAGCCTGGTGATGGTGGTCATGAGCCTGTCCTTCCAGATCATCCACGCAGTCAATGTAATGACCATAGGCTATCAGCGGAGTATTCTCAGGTACTGAGTAGGATATGGTCTGATAAAGTATGATACATGGTTCCTCCGCCCGGATCTCCAGGATCGTGTTTCCGAAATGATCCTTCATCACTCCCAGCAGCTCTCCCGCATCGGCCACCTGGCCGGCCCGCTTCTGCGGAAACCAGCAGCCGCCGATGGCCGCATCGATATAGTGGGCGTGGGTCATGTGGCGGGGTATGCGGTTTTGTCTGTCATAGAGAAAACGGTCGGAATCAAATGCTCCGATGGCCCGCAGGATATTGCGGACGTCCTTCTGTGAGGCCATAACCTCCTCCGGACTCCACAGGCCGAAGCAGCCCCGTTCTAAAAGGACGGAAGGAATTCCCAGGACTCCGGCATAATTATAGGCACCACCCTGTTTGCTCTTAGATACAACATAGTAAGGGACATCGGCTGCCTGGGCCATCAGGACAGCCTTCCTGGTGGTTTCCTCGTCTCCGTTTCCCACACAGTAGATAAATGGGGATAAATCCTCAAACCAGTCTCCATTATGTACATCAATATAATAATCAATTCTGGAGAAGAGTTCCTTCTCCATAAAATAAGCCAGCTTATCCGTGTAGGTCCCGTTGGGATCTCCCGGAAATACCCGGTTTAAGTTCTTTCCATCTGCGGCAGACACACTCACCGTCCTGGCTTTAAAGCCATTTACATTTACCAGGTGGATGAGGATAAGGATGCCCTTGATATCGGAAGGTTCCAGCATGCGGCCAAGTCCCGTCACACACTCGATGCCTACGTACTCTGCATTATGGATTCCCCCATCGACCAGGACAGTAGGTCCCTCCCGGTCTCCGTAGATCAGGGTACAGGGCAGCTTGTCTTCCTGGGTGAAGGGCAGGTCAAGATAGCCCTGGACCTTCTGTCCTTTTTCTACTGTCAGATTACATAATGTAAAACTCATATCTTATTTGCCTTTCTCCTACGCATGTTTTTATCTGCCGTAGGCAATAATCGGATCCCCCTTCTTTATGGCAAGGGTTGCCACCACCATGAGGATCTCGGCATCATACTCTGCGAAGTACTCCACCAGCACATTGCCAAAAAGGTCTTTAATATATCCGATCTTCTGACCCTTAACAATTCTATCGTCCCTGCCCACCAAAGGGTACCAGCGGCCGCTGTAGTCGGCATCCAGATATACTCCCTCCGTGATGGTGGTTATTTCCTGGTCTGCAGGCCTTTTTACAGCTTCCCCGGGATAGACTTTGAGGAACTTCAGTATATTTAAAATGTTTTCGATATAGTCATCCACTTCCTGCCTGGACCAGCGGGTACATTCACCAAGCTCCAGCTCCAGGGAGGGAACACCGACCATGGCGGAATAGGTGTAGGCATGATTAGTGGCTCTGGACTTGAGCATATATTTGGCATGAAGGATATAGGAGGCAGCCTCTTCGGAAATGGCAAGGGCTTCCTTATCCTCACTGATCCCGGGATAATAGACATAGGAGGGCTGAGTTTCCGGTATGTCTCCCCCATGGGTGTCAATATGAAAATCAGCCTTCTTTATAAACTCCTCAGCCAGGGTGTAAGCCAGCTTATCCCCGGGACTTCCCAGGGGATCCGGCGGAAAGAGCCGGTTAAGATTCTTCCCATCTGCCGGTACAATGTAAGGCCGGCGGTTGATGAAGGCTTCCACATTGACCGGATTGACAATCACGATCTGCCCGCTGATTTCCTTTGGATCCAGTCCTTCAGCAAGCTCAAAGACTGCCTCGATGGAAGGATACTCACATCCATGAATGGCAGAAGTAATCAGTACGGTCTTTCCCTCTTTTTCCCCATTGATTACGGTCACCGGAAGAGCCAGGTCTGTGCCCGGCACAGGAGTCCATCCTGTGCCTTTATGCCCCGGCTGAGCGGATATACCGCCAAATGTAATTGTATTTTTCAATAGTTTTTCCTCTTAATACCGATTTTAATTCTACTGTTCTCTTCTGGCCAGAGCATCTTCATAAGTGCAGGCACTGATCAGATCTTTAAGACCGGAAAGGCTGGCGTCAGGATTATAAACCTTGCAGACAGCCCCAAGGTCCTCGTAATTATAGGCATTGGTTACCACACTGTTGGCCAGACTGTATTTCTCCACATAATCATCCAGGCTTGTGGATGTCCAGAAGCCCTGGGTCAGGCGGAAAGCTTTGCCATCCTCACGGAAATCCTCCGCATAGCCTGTCACGGCATTGTACATTGCTGCGAAGGAAGGACCGATGATGGAGCTGTATTTGCCGGCCACATATTGAAGCTGACCATTGTTAAAAAGCTGCAGATTATGGGCATTGTAGCTGTCAATCACCCCAAGGGAAGCCCCCTTGACCACCTGGGCCATATCGACGATGGGAAGGACGGACAGAACTACCTTAAACTGATCTGCCTCATATTCCGACTTTGCTGTCTGGAAAAATTCATCATAATCAATATATCCCGGTGTGACACATACAGTCAGGTTTCCGGCACTCACATGGACCGGAGTCTGAGACAAGGCAATCTCCTCGGCAGTCTGATCAAAGGTTACCCCATAAACCTGCGCAAGTCTGTCCAGGATACCAACAGTTCTCTTAAGATGCATCTCGTTGCCCAGGGGAGCCCCTCCGCTTAAGATGAAGTATTCATTACCCGCCTGTTTCGCGGCAAAATACTGGGCCATGGCCGCTCCGGTTTCATACTCCAGGTCACTTCCGGGACCGACCACACCGACAAAATAGGGATTATCGGCCACGGATTGATAGGCTTCATCGGAAACCGAACCTGAGGCCATAATATAATAAACCTGGTTCTTTTCACAGAGCGCCACCTCTTTTTCCAGGTCATTGGACAGGAAGGAGAGGAATCCATCCACTCCCTGGTCGCAGGCTTCCTGTATGAAGGCCAGCTCTTCTTCTTCATTCATAATACCATCTGAATAAACAAATGTAATGGCAGGGAATACCTTGGCAATATATTGCTCCAGATAATCCTGGAAGGCCACAACCTCCTCATCGGTCTTACTGTAGACAATCACACCGATCTTATAGGAATCAGCACCTTCCACAGATACAGTCTCCGCTGTATCTGCGCCGGATTCATCCTGATGGCTGCACATAGCAAGACTTATCACGCAGAGAATTGCCATCAGAACAGCTAATATTTTTTTCATATATTATCTCCTCTAAACGAGAGTATTTATGTGACTAATGTTGTCGAATGCCCGATTACGTATCCGTTCCTGCCATGCATTCATGGACGTAACCGATTCCTTTTTTAGATGATTACCGGTCATAAAGGTGGCAGGCCACCTGATGACCCTCCTCAAGATCAATCAGCCTGGGATGCTCCGACCTGCAGCGGTCGCTGCAGCGATCACAGCGGTCCTGGAAGGGACATCCCGGCGGAACATCCAGGGGACTGGGAGCTTCACTTTCGATACTCTCGATTTTTTTGGAAAAGTCCATATTGAGATCAAAGATAGCACCCAGAAGGGCCTGTGTATAAGGATGCTTTGCATTCTTATCAATCTCATCACCAGGCAGAACTTCCACGATATTGCCCAGGTACATAACGGCAATCTGGTGGGCGAAGGACTGGATCAGTCCCAGGTCGTGGGCGATGAAACCGATACTGATATCCTTTTCTTTCTGCAGGGCCACAACCAGCTCGATGATCGTCTTCTGGACCGATACATCAAGAGCGCAGGTTGCCTCATCCATGACAATGATCTCCGGCTCTAAGGCGATAGCTCTGGCAATAGCCACACGCTGCCGCTGACCGCCGCTCATGTTATGGGGATAGCGGTCTGCAAAGTCCTCAGGCAGGTCTACCATCTTCAGGAATTTCTTTGCCACGGCATCCTTCTCGGAAGCCTTGATCCGGTTAAAATTCATGAGCGGTTCACAGATGATATCTCTCACCCTCATCTTAGGATTAAAAGATGAGGAAGGATCCTGGAATACCATCTGGATATTCTGCCTGTTCTGACGGAGTTCCTCACCCTTCAGTTTGGTAATATCCCTGCCATGATAGAGGATTTCCCCTTCCGTGGGTTTATCCAGAGCTACCAGAAAGCGCATGAAAGTCGACTTTCCGCAGCCGGATTCCCCCACCAGACCCAGGGTCTTGCCCTTGTAGAGCTTGAGGTTGACATCATTGCAGGCAGTCAGAGTACGGCCCCCTGCTGCCGGAAACTTTCTTGTGACATGTTTTGCTTCTAAGATCATATCCTTTTCATCAAACATAACGTACACCTCCTAAGGACGGAACAGCATCAAGCAGCATCTTTGTGTATGCATTTTCCGAATGATGCAGGATGTGATCGCGGTCTCCCTCATCTTCAATCCTGCCGTCTTTCATGACGATCAGGTAGTCGGACATGTAGGCCGCCACGCCAAGGTTATGGGTTACTAAAATAATATTGGTGCCGAAATCATCCCTCAGTTCCATGAACTGGCGGATAATCTGGGCCTGGGTTGTCACATCAAGGGCGGAGGTAGGCTCATCAGCCAGCAGAAGCTTGGGCTCGTAGGTCATGCCCATGGCGATGCCCACACGCTGCCGCATCCCGCCGGAAAGCTGGAAGGGGTAGCTTCGCATAATATTATCTCCGCTGGGAAGCCTCATCCGCTCCAGCATGTTAACCGCCTTATCCCAGGCGTCTTTCTTGCTGATATTCTTTTCATGTGTCCGGATGTACTCTATATAGGATGCTCCTATTTTTCTGGTTGGATTCATCATGGCGCCGGAATCCTGAAAGATCATGGAAATCTCTGTTCCACGCAGATGTCTCCACTCTTCCATGGTTTTCGTAAGCAGGGTCTCCCCCTCAAAGAGGATATCCCCCTTTGTCACCTTTCCGCCGCCTGCCAGCAAACCTAAGACAGCGCGAATCACCGTGGTTTTGCCGCTTCCGGATTCGCCGACGATGGAACAGATCTGTCCCTGCTCCATGGTAAGGTTGAAATCTTTTACAATCACACGGTCTCCGTAGGAGATGTCAGCGTTTTTAATCTCTAATAATGCCATAATTCATCTCCTCCTTACTCTTCCTTGGGATCTAATATGTCGCGAAGACTGTCGCCAAGCATATTAAATATAACAACGGTAATAAAGATGGCAAGACCAGGGAAGATCATAAGCCATGGAGCCTGCTGCATATAGGCTCTTCCTTCATTCAGCATAAGCCCCCACTCAGGCGTAGGCGGAACCGCGCCAAATCCCAGAAAGGACAGGGCCGCCAGCTCCAGCATCATGCCGCCGATATCCGTTGCTGCGGTAATCACCAGCATGGGCAGGGCATTGGGCAGCATATAGCGAACCAGCATATAAAGAGTTTTTGAACCGGTGACAACGGCTGCATCCACATAGTCCCTGTGACGGATCTGCAGCACAAGACTTCGGGCCAGTCTGGCATATCTGGGCCATCCTACCAGGGAAATAGCAAGAATGGCATTACGCACACTGGCACCCATGATACCGGCAACAGCCAGGGCCAGAACCAGACCGGGGAAGGCCAGGAACATGTCACTGATACGCATGATTACCACATCCACAGCGCCGCCGAAATATCCTGCCACAATACCAAGCACCATACCAATCACAAAGATCAGGGCGACGATGGCAAAGGTAGCAACCAGGGAGGTTCTGGCACCGTAGATTACACGGGCAAAGATATCCCTTCCCATCTTATCCGTCCCGAATATATGCTCAGAACTGGGGGGCATGATGGCATTGGACAAATCACCTGCCGTGGGATCCACCCCTCCGGAAACCACAGGGGCAAATATGGCAGCGAGAACTAAAATGACTGCCAGTATGGAGAAGATTGTAAAGGTCTTGTATCTTAAAAAGAAATTCTGTTTTTTCATCATATCACCCCTTCAATCTCATACGCGGATCAACGAAATAGTAGGACAAATCTACCAGGAGATTTACCACCATGTAGATAACCGCAACCCATAATACATAGCCCTGAATCAGGAAATAATCGCAGGAAGTGATGGCACTTACGGCCAGGTTGCCAAGTCCCGGATAGGAAAAGATAACTTCCACCACCGAGGTACCGCCAAGCAGGGAACCGATGGAAATACCCAGCATGGTAATCAGTGGAAGCAGGGAATTGGGGAATACATGGAACCAGAGGATCTTGGAAAATTTCACTCCCCTGGCCCTGGCTCCGATCACATAATCAGAGGACAATTCGGTAAGAACCGCTGTACGAACCTGCCTTGTATACTTTGACGACATGGCGATGGCCAGAGTCAAAGCAGGCAGAACCATACTCTTAAAGTCTCCCCCTGATGATATAACCGGAAAGATCTTAATCTTTACACAGAATGCCAGCATCAGCAGAAGACCCACCCAGAAGTTAGGCAGGGAAACACCGAGGAAGGTGATTCCGCGAACCAGATAGTCAATCCAGGAATCCTTATAAACTGCAGAAAGCATACCCAGAGGGACAGCCATCAGCAGCATGAATATGATAGAAAAAATCGTCAGCTTCAGCGTAGGCCACAGACGGGCAGCGAGCAGGGTAACCACCGGTTTATTCAACATGTAGGAATTGCCGAAATCACCATGGAGGCAGTTCTTCACCCAGCGGAAATACTGGGTAAAGAAAGGATCATTTAGTCCCATCTCCTCCCGGATGGCCTGGACCGTCTCATCCGTGGGTATGGTACCCCAGGCTGCCAGCATATGTCTTACCGGATCTCCCGGAGATACATAGGTAAGCAAAAATGTAAAAAAACTGATTCCGATCAGAACGACTACGATCTGAATCAGTCTGGAAATGACTTGTTTCTTACTCAAGGATTCTCTCCTCCTCTTTCTCTACACGATCAGATAAATATAATTATCTAAGTATATTACGACTTATGGGAGAGTACAGTTAAAAACCGTACCCTCCCACCATGAGTCATCACCTGTCTCAAAGATCGGTGAATTATATCAGTCCCTCATTCGGCAGCTGCCATCAAAGCCATGCCGGCAAAAGGAACTTATTAACAGTGTTGATTAATATCTTCATCTCACAGCGAAAGTGATGAGAATGTTCTGTCAGCGAATCTCATTACTGGGCAGGAGTGATCTCGGTGGAAATCCAGTAGTAGTCAGCAGTATGGATATGAGCATAACCTACATTCTTGGAGTAGATCATGGAGCTGTTGTAGTATCCATCCACAAGAACAGCCGCATCATCGATCAGGATCTGCTGCATCTGCTGAAGGAGTTCGGCACGCTTGTCGGTATCACCTGTCTTGCCAAGTTCCTCATAGAGTGCATCATACTCGTCATTGGCGTATCCGCAGTAATTTGCTTCAGACTTGCTGTACCAGTTTGCCATGTACTCGGAGGGGTCACCGTTACCCACGGTTGTCCAGTTGTTGTTGTTGAAATCATACTCGCCGGCAACCAGCTTGGACCACTGGTCATCAGAGCTGCCGTAATCAGCTGTCACTCCGATGCCGATCTCTTTCAGGTACTGGGTATGAGCATCAGAGAAGTCATTCAAAGATCTGTTCTCATAGGAGACATAACGAAGATTGATGTTCTCCCCGTCAAGTTCACGGATGCCATCTCCATCAGAATCCACGATACCTGCATCATCTAGCAGCTTTTTGGCACCATCCACATCATAGGCGAAGGGGTTATTCAGCTTGTCATATCCATAGGACAGGGTAGATGGCAGTACAGAATAACCTGCTGTATATAAGCCGTTGATCAGGTTGGACTGGCAGATTGCATCATAGTCAATGCCCATAAGGATGGCCTGACGAAGGGTTTCATTGGCAAGAATGCCCTTCTGGTTCATCCAGGAGAATCCGCAGCGCACGCCGGAGGCGATATCTACGGTGAAGTTTTCGTCTGCCTTAAAGGACTCGATATCAGCGACGTTGGTAATGTTCTCAGCCAGGTCAATCTGTCCGCTCTGCAGAGCCATGGTCTTGGCAGAGGCATCACCCATGAACATAATCTCTACTTTGTCATAAGGAACTTCTTCACGATAGTTCTCATTCTTTACCATGGTATAGCCAACCTGGTCTGTGAACTTCTCAACAGCGTAAGGACCTGTTCCGATGACACCGCTCTCCCAGTTGTCAATGGCAGCAACATCAACAATCTCGTTAACCGGATAGGCCAGGTTGCCCAGGAAGTTGAAGTCTGCATCGGGCAGTACAAATGTTACCGTGTTAGCAGCATCATCTGCTGTTATCTCTGCGTTAACTGCGGAGAACTTTTCCGGTGTGGAAGAACCGTTGGGGCCTTCTTCTCTCAATCGGTCAAAGGATTCCTTAACCTTGGTTGCCGTCATATCATCACCATTGGAGAACTTGATGCCTTCCTTTAAGGTGATGGTCCAGGTCTTATAATCATCAGATGACTCTGCAGACTCAGCAAGCCAGGGCTCAGCTACCATCTCATCGTTGAACTTAAAGAGGGCTTCACCAACACCGAATCTCATACAGTTCCAGGCATTGTTGACATCATGGGCAGGATCAATCAGACCGTCTGAATACATCTGGCATCCGAATGTCAGAACCTTTTCACCACTGGAAGTGCCTGCATTGGCAGCCCCCGTGGAATCGCTCTCTGAACCGCCTGAACTGCCGCAGCCGGCCAGCATGGTTGCACCCATGACTATGGTTAAGCCAAGGGCAAGTAACTTTTTAGAACTTTTTCTCATAATCTCTTCCTTCCTTCTGCTTTTGTCGAATGTACTTTGTGTTCTATTGCAAACTCCTTTCTCTTCATCGAAAACCTGCAGGGTCGGAGATCATCCTATATCAGATTCCTGAAAACCTGATTCGTATAAATAATCAGGAGAATCATGGCGGGTCTTAAAAGGTCAAAATCCATTTAGATGCAGACATCCTTATGAAAATCAACCTTTTCGACCATGTCGCCTTATTATGAAGAGGAAGCAGTTTGTAAGAACAGTGGTTTTATGATCAAAAAAAGCCCATATCCACGAAGATATGAGCGCAATCAATTAAAAACAACCCCACTCATCCTTCGTAAGTGCAGCATAAGGTCCAATGGCAAGCAGGTCTCCTGACTTAAGATCATCATCCGAAAACGCCTTCCCACCCGGGCTACCACCCGGGCAGTGACATAAATGTCTCCGAACTCCCTATTCACAGTGACGGGATCGTACCAGAATCACACTGGTTTCTCTATTAATCCTTGCGGAACTTGCCGGACTTATATGTAATTTGATCAAAAACCGGACTTATGACGGGAAAGTCATCGGAATAACTGATTACAACCCGTACAATAAAATCCTTTGTTCTGTAATAATTATACCATATTATGGAATTATAATTATACGACTATTAGTGTACTGTTTTGTCCTGTTTTGGTTTAAAACAGATAGTTATAAAAATAACAGAACAATTATTTGCAATATTATTCAATATTTTATCTTTATTAATCATTTATTCAAAATTTTAGTTGATTCATTTGAACAATTGTTCAATTTTTTATTCGTTTATTTTCAATATTGTATTGTTCTTTATATATTTGTACAATTTTTTATTGGAATAATCCATATAGTGATATCATATTATTTAAATCAGCAGCAGCTATTATGGATGGTTTATTTTGAATCCAAAAAAATAAAACCGGTCTTTTGTCCCTGCTCAAAAGCATAGAACAAAAACCGGTTTTAACTGTTTATTTCAGGAATCCATTGATAATCTGCTCCTCGGCCTCCTGCTCGGTTAGACCCAGGGTCATTAACTTTATAATCTGGTCTCCGGCAATCTTTCCGATGGCAGCCTCATGAACCAGGGCTGCATCCACATCATTGGCTTCAAGGCCCGGGACAGCCAGAATCCGTCCCTTATCCATGATGATGGAATCACATTCCGTGTGGCCGGAACAGGCGGCATTGCCATTCAATACGGCATCAAACTTCTGGTAGGAATCATCTCTTGCAACGGACCTGGATACCACATCAGCGGTAGAACCCTCTCCGTTCAGATTGACTACATATTTGCTGATGGCCCTCTGAGCGCCATGGGTCATGAGCCGCTCTCTCACCAGCAATTTTGCCCCGGCGGCCAGCTCAGCCGTGGTAATTCGTTCTGTATCATCCACTCCCTTAATCTGAACCATCTCAAGCTCAGCCGTGGAACCCTCCTCAAGGTACAGCTCTGTCCCCGGGTTAAGGATGCGCTTGCCGATACCATCACCGGACCCATAGTGTTTCTCCACATATTTAACACGGGCATTCCTGCCGACATAGAAACGGTGAACGCCGTCATGCTCTGAATCCTTGGGACCGCAGTTGTCGATGCCGCACCCGGCAACGATAAATACATCTGCATCTTCACCGATGTGAAAATCATTGTAAACCAGCTCGGTAAGACCGGACTGGGTCATAACCACCGGGATATGGACGCTTTCATTCTTGGTGCCGGGCTTTACATAGATATCAAGACCTGACCCGCCCTCCTTGGGAACAATCTCAATATTGGCAGTAGAAACCCTGCCTATGGCCTTGCTGTTGGACCGGATGTTATAGGCCCCCTCCGGTATCTGATGGAGGTCGGCAACTTCCCTTAAGAGTCTCTTCTGTATCTCATCTAACTTGATCATCAGCAATTCCCTCCTCTCTGTGCAGCCAGAGGTTTACACTCACTGACCATGGAGGCGGTTCCCATCAGCTCCGGAAGTACCTCATCCCTGCTGCCATGTCTGACAAGCTGACCATCTCTTAAAACGATGACCTCATCAGCAATATTCAGTATACTTGCGCCCATAAGGCCGGGCGCTAATAAATCCGGCCGTGGTTATTTTGGAAATCTGTAGTGAGAACACAGTAGGTAAGGTGCTACGGGTTAATCCCAAGCCTATCACCCCCTGACTTAACCGAAAAGGGAAACCGGACGGCGACCATAGCATGTCAGAGAGTGTAATACCGTCAGCTTCAAGACTGGTATCAGACACAAAAGGGTGAAAAACTGCATATAAGGATGAAAGCTATACTGCCTGAAGGACAGCCGTTTGTTGGGGTAGTAGACGGATCCCTGTCGTAGTGAAGCTGTAATCGACAGTGTCTCAGCAATGAACTTGCGTGTAGGGGAGTTGCGAAGCACCTGAGACTGACAGGCCACGGGATAGTGGCATAAGCGACGAACGTCCCATCCGACAATGCAGTAATCTCATGTTCCAAAGTAACTAAATGGGGATTACCTACAACGGAACGCCTTTCGAGGCTATGAGCGCTATGAGAAAAGCGGCTCTGAATATCCGTCATTGGTAACGGAGCCTCCGTAGTAGTCCGAGAACGGGAAGGCCGTTTACATGGCGAAGGGAGGCAGTCTACTCTTCAATACTATTTTAGGAAAGGTGTGTGAGACACTATGAGAAGTCCAGAAACTGTATTGGAAAATTTGTCAACAAAGGCAAAAGAAACAACCTACAGATTCAAGAGGTTATACCGGAATCTGTATAATCCTGAGTTTTATCTGATTGCCTATCAGAAAATCGCTTTATCACAAGGAAGTATGACTGCGGGCACAGACGGTAAAACCCTCAGCGGTATGAGTCTGGGCAGAATCCAGAAGATTATTGATTCACTCAAAGACCACTCATACCAGCCACAACCTGTACGAAGGACGTACATTGCAAAGAAAAATGGCAAGATGAGACCCCTTGGAATACCATCTACCAACGACAAGTTGGTGCAGGAGGTTGTCAGAATGCTGCTGGAAGCTATTTATGAACCAACGTTTTCAGACAAGTCACACGGCTTCAGGCCTAACCGAAGCTGTCATACCTGCCTTACGGACATCAAAGTGGCTTTCCATGGTGCGAAATGGATAGTAGAGGGGGATATCAAAGGGTGCTTTGATAACATCGACCACCATACACTCATAAGCATCATAAGGCGCAGGATAGCAGATGAAGCATTCATCGAGCTGTTATGGAAGTTCCTCAGAGCAGGATATTTGGAAAACTGGGTTTACAATGCTACATTCAGCGGTGCCCCTCAGGGCTCAGGTATCAGTCCTGTGCTGTCTAACATATACCTGAATGAACTGGATGTATTCATGGATAGACTTAAATTGCAGTTTGACAAGTATAACTCATACAGAAGGCCATCCAAGGAGTACGCCAAAACGGTAGCTAAAAGAGGATATTGGATTAAAGAGAAGAAAATCGCTGTTGCCAATGGAGACGAAGCCCGTATCCAGACAGCCACAGCAAATATCAAGAAGTTCACTGAGATGGTACACAACAGCCATTGTTACGAACCTATTGACCCTTCCTATAAAAAAATCCAATATTCCAGATACGCTGACGATTTTATCATAGGTGTTATCGGCTCCAAAAGGGACGCAGAAGCCATCAAAGAGAAAGTTGGGGAGTTCCTGAGTAGTGAACTGAAACTCATCTTATCAGATGAGAAAACAAAGATTACACACTCAGCAGAACGAGTCCGTTTCCTCGGATATGACATTTCGGTAGAGAGGTCCATGAACTTTAAATATGACAAGAATGGTCATTTTAAAAGATGTTGGTATGGGAACGTTAAGTTGTACATGCCAAGGGAAAAATGGATTAATAAGCTTTTGGAATACGATGCAATGTACATCAAAAAATGCAAGGATGGCAAAGAAATCTGGAAACCGCACTACAGGAGCAAGCTGATTAACTGGCCAGATGAACGGATTGTCAGCAAGTTCAACTCTGAAATCAGAGGTATGTATAATTACTATAGAATTGCGTGTAATGTCGCATACGAAATGCACAAGTTCTATTATTTTATGAATAGCAGTCTCTATAAGACATTTGGGAATAAGTACAAAAGAACATATAAACACATATGCGAACGGTACAAAAGGGGTGGGATTTTTACGGTATCCTATAAAACCAAACATGGGACTAAAACTTTAGAACTGTACCATGATGGATTTACAAAGAATACCAAGCCTGCCCCAGCCTTTGTCGATACTCTGCCTGACTATAGAATAGTCACCAAGAAGAACAGCCTTGTACATAGGCTGCAAAGAGGAGTATGTGAGATGTGCGGAGCCAGAACTGATGATATACAAATGCATCACGTCAGAAAGCTCAAGGATTTAAAGGGAGATACAGACTGGGAGAAGAAAATGATAGAAATCAGAAGAAAATCCCTTGCGGTCTGCCCTGGTTGTTTCGAAGTCATCATTAAGACAAATTTGTAGATGGAGAGCCGTATACGCTGAGAGGCGTAAGTACGGTTCGGGAGGGGGCAAGGTGAAACCTACCGAAGCAATTCGGAAAGGCGCACCGAGCCTACCTCACGCTCCTGATGAGAGATGATAAGAATGGAACTGTCCTTAATGTTTCTTCTCATCCCCTCAAAAACTTCAATCAGGTTCTGGAAACTCCACAGGTCAATCCCTGCCTCCGGTTCATCAAAAACAGCCAGAGAAGGCGCCTTGGCCAGCACTGTAGCTATCTCAATCCTCTTAAGCTCTCCTCCGGAAAGACTGCTGTTAACCTCCCTGTCAATATAATCCTTGGCACAAAGCCCCACCTGGGAAAGATAGGCACAGGCATCCGCCGGTGACAGGCTCTTGCCCGTAGCCAGCCTGATCAGATCCAGAACCTGCAGCCCTTTAAAACGAACAGGCTGCTGGAAGGCAAAACCGATACCCATTCTCGCCCGGTCTGTGATGGACATTGCTGTGATATCCTTCCCTTTATAATGGATGCTGCCGTTGTCCGGCTTCTCAATACCGGCAATCAGCCTGGCAAGAGTGGACTTACCACCCCCGTTGGGCCCAGTGATCACAATCAGCTTCCCATCCGGAATCGTCAGGCTGATATCCCGGATAATCTCCTTTTCCTGTCCCTCCTCATTCACTCCGAATGAAACATTCCTTAATTCCAGCATATACAGTTTATCCTCTCTTTTTCTTTAGTTTTTCTGATGTCACAATTTATATTCCTACCAAACATATAGGTATTATATTAATTATAATTTGACAAGGATTACTATAACAAAAAGAGGGGACTTTTTCAATGATAAATGATGTAATTCACTAACAGACGAAAAGAAAAGGGCTTTATAGGCCCTTTTCTTTTCGTCTGCAATTTTTTTAGATCGATTTACTTCTTATATTTCGGCTTGGCATAACCCCGGATAAAGCCCCATCCGACGCGGATCTTCCGGGTTCCCACCTGATCCTTATAATTACCTTCTATGGTGGTAATCCAGCCGTTCTTCACGGATTTTACAACACCGATATGACTTGCCCCGCTGTTGTTGGGCTGTCTGGACTTTCCCCAGTTATAGACAATGATATAGCCTGGCTTAGGGGTGATCTTGCCATTCTCTATCCAGATTTTCTTCTTCTGGAATATCTTGACATGGCGGGCCACGCCGCATTCCCGTCCAACGGTTTTGACATTGCCGGACATGATGGCGGCAGCACTGACACAGGTGTCACACCAGGCATCCCCGTAGCCTACCTTATAACCGACAGGAAGTTTCCCGTATCCGTTATAGATATCAATAATCTTTCTGTGCTTACGGTTTTTCTCTGAATAACGCAGCCAGCTTTTCATGATGGAAAGCATTCCTGCTGCTGTCCCGCCTTTTGCCACGTTAATGGTTACCTTCCTGGTATAACCTGTGGCTGCCTTGGCCTGAATTGTCACGGTTCCCTGAGCCTTAGCTGTCACCTTGCCCTTGCCTGAGACTGTGGCTACCTCTTTATTGCTGCTGGACCAGCGAATAGTCTTGTCAGCGGCTTTATCAGGAAATGTCAGCTGAATCTTACTTTTATCTCCGGTCCACATGGTTTTTAAGTCTGAGGAATTCTTTACTTTCAGCTTGTATACATTTACCTTTTTGCTTCCGGTCAGGACACCTCTCACCCAGTCGCTCATACCCTGGCTAATCCAAATGGTACCGTTCTTCTTGTAGGAAACCATATAATAAGTATAAAGCTTATTCTTTTTCAGATTCTTCCTGTCTGTAAATGATGTCGCCTGCTTTGAAACCATACCGACCTGCTCGAATCGTCCAAGAGATCCGCTCCTTCGAAGGATAATGTAGCCATCAATAGCGTTTATCTCTGATGGCTTCTTCCAGGATAGAGTTATCCTGTCCTTGCCGGCCTTCAGCTTAACTTCCCGGGGAATGACAGAGCCCGTGAGAAAGGATCCTGCTTCTACCTGCTGGGCAAATGTAATGTTCTTACCTGCCAGGGTTATTCGCAAGGTCTGCTTTACCGGGGGCTGCTGGGCAGGAGTATTACTTGCCTGAGTAGAAGCTTGTGTCGGATTCTGGTTATTGTTGTCCTGCTCATGGGAATCCTGATCTTGATTATCCTGATCCTGTCCCTGGGAACCCTGATCTTGATTATCCTGATCCTGACCCTGAGAATCCTGATCTTGATTATCCTGATCCTGACCCTGAGAATCCTGGTCTTGATTATCGTCCTGACCATTCTGATCCTGGGTATTGTCGGTTTTCTCTCCTGAACCCTGGTTCTGAGAATCATCTGTATTATACTCTGAACCAGCCTGACTGTTTTGAGTGTATGTTCCTGTCCGGGAATCTGCCTGGCTTGTCTCGCTCTTTACGCTCACCGGGGCAAGGGCCAGAGTCGCTGCAAGGATGAAGGCCATCCCCCTTTTTATTATTGTTTTTCTCATGATAATTTTCCTTTGTTTGATTTCTGAGCAGTTACATATTACAAAAATATTAACAAATTGCAACGTTAGTATTAAATCTACCATACCAGACAGAAAAAAACAAGACCAATCTGTTATTAATGGAGGATTTCCCAGCCTTTAAACCATCCTCTCCATATCCTCCGGGACCGGGCTTATAAATTCCATACTCTCTCCCGTGACCGGATGGGTGAATTCCAGCCTGCAGGAGTGTAAGGGAACCCTGTGGATGTCATCATATTCCGGGCAGTAGAGATAGTCTCCCGGAAGGGGGTGGCCGATGTAGCCCATATGAATCCTGATCTGGTGAGTTCTTCCGGTCTCAAGACGCAATTGGATGAGACTGTATCTGCCGGATGTCTCAATAACCCTGTAGCAGGTCAGGGCAGCCTTTCCCTTTTCAGGATCAGCTTGACGCAGGATGGCGGATCCGGGCTTGCGTCCTATGGGGACATCAATCTTATGCCACTCCCCATCCATGGGCAGGCTCCCCTTTACCACTGCCCGGTATTCCCGATGAAGCCTGCGATGCTTTACATCCACGCCCAGAATCGCTGCGGCGAGCCGGTTCTTGGCAATCAGGGTAAGGCCGGAAGTTTCTTTATCCAGACGGTTGATACAACGAAATATTATCGACTCTCCCTGCTTCTCAAAGTAAGCAAGCACTGCATTGGCCAGGGAATCTTCATAGTGATTGAAGGAGGGGTGAATGGACATGCCGCTGGGCTTGTCGATAACCAGGAGATCCTGATCTTCGTAGACAATCTTTAAGTCCCTCTCCACAGGAATGAGCTGATCTGACCCTTCTGCTCCTTCCCGGATAGTAATGGTCAGACGGTCAGAAAAATGCAGCGGCTTCCATAGGGGTACCGCTGCACCGTTCAGAATCACCTGGGATTCATTCTCTTTTAATTGCATGAGGATTGCCCTGGGATATCTCCTGGTACGTAAATAATGCTTTACCGTAGGATAATCCTCTGTGATTATATACTCTATCTTTCTATCCATATCTAATCATCAAACCGATATGACCAATCTTCATCCGATTTATCAGTGCCTTGTGGCCAGCTCGTCGGTAATCTCTTTCCAGGTCACATCCTGCTCAGCCATAAGCACCATCATATGATAGAGGAAATCACAGATCTCATACTTAAGCTCATCGGAATCCGGGTTCTTGGCGGCTATGACAATCTCTGTTGCTTCCTCTCCCACCTTTTTGAGGATCTTATCCACACCCTTGTCAAAGAGATAATTGGTATAGGACCCCTCCCTGGGATGGTCTTTTCGGTCAAGAATGGTGTTAAATACTTCCTCAAATACCAGAAGGGGATTACGGTCGTCATACTCCTTTCTTACCAGGTCCCGGTAGAAGCAGGACCGGTTTCCCGTATGGCAGGCAGCCCCGATCTGGGCCACTTTTGCCAGGATAGTATCATTATCACAGTCAATGGACAGGGCCTTCACATACTGGTAATGTCCCGAAGTATCACCCTTGGTCCAAAGCTCCTGCCGGCTGCGGCTGTAGTAGCACATCTTGCCGCTGGCAATGGTCTTTTCGAAAGACTCCCTGGTCATATAGGCCAGCATGAGAACCTCACCTGTCTTGTAGTCCTGGGTTATACAGGGACTCATGCCATCACTGTTGAGCTTAAAGTCATCAAAGGAAATGGCGCTTTCGAATGTATTGACCGGCAGCTGATCTTTTTTCAGAGCCTGCTTAAGCTCCATGCAGTCCAGAGGGTTATCGACAGACAGGATGATGCCTTCACTCATGGTCATCTTTAAAATGTCAGCGATGACAGCTTCATCGGAAGTGGAGGCCATGACGATCACCGGCACCTTGACCTTGGTCTTGAGGAAATCAGCAGTACGGACATAGTCGTTCTCTGCCGGGTCACCCCACAGGACGATGCCGCCGAAGCCTTCCTCCTCCACAGCCTGCCTGGCCCTGATCAGGGCCTGCTCCGGGTCTGTCTCGGTCAGATAGAGATAGATCCTGTCTGCACCAAAGCGGTCCGAAGCCTCCTTCACCGCATCCAGATTATCATATCCGTCTGTATCGATGATCACATGTCTTGCCCCGGCATAGATCATCTTCTTGACATCCTCAAACCGCCTCACCCTGGCCATGACATTTACCGGGATATCCGCAGTCCTTACTATGGCCTTGATGGCAGCCACATCTTCCTCCTGCCCCTCCTCAAAGGACCGGGCATCATAATAATACAGTTCATCCGCCCCGCAGTTATCATACCAGGCAGCATCCTCGCTGATCCTGTCCGCATGAATCCGGGGGATTATTTTTATATTATCCATATTACACTCCTATCACAAAGCCCCTTTAGTCGACAGTACATCCGTAATCCTGGGATCATAGGATGTGGCTTCATCCAGGGCTTTGGCAAAGGCCTTGAAGGCCGCCTCCATGATATGGTGATTATTCCTGCCATGGATCAGCTTCAGGTGCAGATTCATGGCCGCACTGTAAGAAAGGGCATAGAAGAATTCATACACCATCTCCGTGTCAAATCCGCCCACCCGGTCCGTGCTGAAGGGCAGGTCGCATACCAGGTAGGGTCTGCCCGACAAATCAACAGCCCCCATTACCAGGGTCTCATCCATGGGAAGGAAGAAGTTGCCGAAACGGCGGATTCCCTTCTTGTCCCCGGCGGCCTGAGCTATGGCCTGACCCAGGACAATTCCCGTATCCTCGATGGTATGGTGGCAGTCCACATGCAGATCGCCCGTCACCTTGACGGTAAGGTCGAAAAAGCCGTGGCGGGCAAAGCTGTTTAACATATGATCAAAGAAGCCGATTCCGGTCTGAATATCTGCCTTTCCGCTTCCATCCAGGTTCAGTTCGACCAGGATATCCGTCTCGGAGGTTTTGCGCTCAATCCGTGCATTTCTCATAACTATTCTATCTCTCTTTCCTTCCTTGCTCTGTTTAGACATATCAGTAATTGCAATCATTCTATGCTATTGATTCCAAACAATTTTACTCCTCAAACCGCACTGCGATGGAGTTGGCATGGGCTGTCAGCTGCTCAGCCCTGGCAAATGCTTCGATATCCTTATGGATGGCCTGCAAAGCTTCCCTGGAATAATAAATAATGCTGGATTTCTTGATGAAATCGTCCACAGACAGGGGTGAAAAGAACTTGGCAGTCCCGTTGGTGGGCAGGACATGATTGGGTCCTGCAAAGTAATCACCCAGAGGCTCCGAGCTGTAAGTGCCCATAAAGATGGCACCGGCATTTCTGACCCTGGTCATGACCTCAAACGGGTTGGCGGTCACAATCTCCAGATGCTCGGAAGCTATGCTGTTGACCACATCTACGGCCTGGTCCATATCATCCGCGATCAGAATATAGCCAAACTGTTCCAAAGACTTGCGGATGATCTCCGCCCTGGACAAAGTCCTGAGGAATCCCTCAATCTCCTTTTCCACTTTGGATGCCAGCTCCGGGCTGGTTGTGACTAAAATGGCGCTGGCCAGCTCATCATGCTCCGCCTGGGACAGGAGGTCTGCTGCCACAAAGCGGGCATTGGCCGTATCGTCCGCAAGAACCAGAATCTCGCTGGGCCCGGCAATGGAGTCGATACTCACATGACCGTAAACCGCCTTCTTGGCCAGAGCCACCTAGATGTTGCCCGGCCCCACAATCTTATCCACCTTATCAATGGAAGCAGTCCCGTAGGCCAGGGCGGCAACAGCCTGGGCTCCACCCACTTTATAGATCTCCGTGGCTCCGGCCTCATTGGCCGCAACCAGGGTAGCCGGCGTTACCTGGCCGTATTTATCCGGGGGAGTCACCATGACGATCCTCTCCACACCGGCCACTTTAGCCGGGACAATATTCATCAGAACAGAGGAGGGGTAGGCAGCCTTGCCTCCCGGCACATAGACGCCTACAGCCGCAAGGGCGGTCACCTTCTGTCCGAGGATGGTACCCTCCGGCTGGCTGTCAAACCAGCTGTACTGTCTCTGCTTCTCATGATAGGAACGAATATTGACAAGAGCCTTTCTGATGATTTCCACCAGGGAATCATCCACCTTCTCATAAGCAGCCGCTATCTCCTCAGGGGTAACCCTTATGTTATCCGGCGTGAGTCTGTAGCCGTCAAACTGTTCGGTATAGTCAAATACAGCCTCATCCCCCCGCTCTTTCACGGAATCGATGATTGCCTGAACCCGGTCTGCGTAAGCATCATAGTTGTTGGGGCTGCGCTTGAGTAGATCGCTTAATATATTGTTGGTTGTCTCTTTATCTATCTTTAATGTTTTCATTTTATTTCGTTATTACCTGCTTTCTCACCTATAAATATACATTACATCTGATTAAATCAATCTGTCCTTTCAGGAATGATTCCTCTGGGTAAGTTTTTTCAGATCATAAACCAGCTTGCGGATCCGGTCCTGCTCCATCTTAAGGCTGACCTGGTTAACCACCATGCGGGCAGACAGGTCACAGATTTCCTCCAATACGGTAAGACCGTTGGCCTTAAGTGTAGACCCGGTCTCCACGATATCCACGATGACCTCAGAAAGGCCCACGATGGGAGCCAGCTCCACCGACCCGTTCAGCTTAATGATCTCCACAGTCTGAAACTTCTTGTTATAAAAATAATCCTTGGCGATGGCCGGATACTTGGAGGCAACCCGGATCTGTTCTCCGTGCTGCAGCTTCTCCCTTGCCGATTCCGGACCGCAGACACACATTTTACATTTGCCAAATCCCAGATCCATCATCTCGTAGAGGGCTCTTCCCTCTTCCAGAATGGTATCCTCTCCGACCACACCGATATCTGCAGCTCCATACTCCACATAGGTAGGCACATCCGAGGCCTTGGACAGGAAGAACTTAAGCTTAAGATCCTCATTCACAAAGATCAGCTTCCTGGTCTTATCATCCTTCATGGCCTCACAGGTAATCCCCAGCTCCTCAAAGAGGGACATGGTCTTTTTGGCAAGCCGCCCCTTGGCCAGGGCAAATGTCAGATATCTCATACTAGTACTCCTCTCTGAATTCCCGAAGACTTAAAGCTGCCTGCTTATCTGTCATAAAATTATAGATAGTTACCTCATCCCCTGCAAG
>JAFUDC010000005.1 GCA_017459345.1 Eubacterium sp. | reverse complement strand
CCCGCAATCCGCCACAGTATCTCGCTCCGCAGCTCACTGCTCCGCTCGATACTGTTTGTCGCACCATATGCCAGGACAGCTTTACATGCAAGCATGACAGCTTGTCCTGTCGCATGGTGCTGGACTTATTCACTTAAATAGCTATTCCATTTATCCTAGCATTGTGATATGATTACATGGTATATTTAAAACATATTAACAAAACCCGATATAAACCATGATAATCAGGAGGATATATACATGAATTTTGAAACAAAATGTGTTCATGCACAGAAAGATATATCAGCTGCCTGTGATAAAACAGGGGCAATCAGCTTCCCCATATATCAGTCTTCCACTTTTGCTCATCCGGGTCCTGGTCAGTCTACGGGCTATGATTACACCAGGATGCAGAATCCCACAAGGGAGCAGCTGGAGAATGTGGTGGCAGGTCTGGAGAATGGCGATGAGTGCATAGCATTTTCCAGCGGTATGGCTGCCATATCGGCCGTGATGGAGCTTTTTAAGCCGGGTGATCATGTTATCATTGATGAAGACCTGTACGGGGGAACAATCCGGCTCTTCCAGCATGTCAATGAGAAAAATGGAATCACCTTTACCAGAGTCAACTTTTCCGAGGAGGATATCCGCCCCCATATCGGGGAGAATACCAGGGCAGTCTTCTTTGAGACCCCCACCAACCCCATGATGAATGTTGCCGACATCGAAAAGATCAGTGCCATTGCCCACGAACATGGTCTGCTCTGCATCGTGGATAATACCTTCCTCTCCCCCTATCTGCAGAATCCACTGGCTCTGGGGGCGGATCTTGTCATCCACAGTGAAACCAAATATCTGGGAGGCCATAATGATACCATCGCCGGTTTTGTGGTGACAAAAACCCCTGACCTGACCGAGAAGCTGCGCTTTCTGATCAAGACGACCGGGGCAGCCCTGGCCCCCTTTGATTCCTGGCTGATTCTGAGGGGTATCAAAACCTTGGCAATAAGGATTGACCGGATGCAGGAGAACACGGCAAAGATCGTGGACTGGCTGACAAAGCAGAAGGCTGTGACCAGGGTGTACTATCCGGGGCTTTCAGACCATCCGGGCCATGAGATTATGAAAAAGCAGAGCCGGGGATTTGGCAGCATGGTGACTTTCGAGGTGGAAAGCAAGGAGAAAGCCATCCAGATACTCAATGATGTGGATCTGATTCTCTATGCAGAGAGTCTGGCAGGGACAGAAACCCTGATCACCTACCCTCTGACCCAGACCCACGCCGATGTGCCGCCGGAATTTCTGGAGAAAAACGGGATTACAGACCGGGTTCTGCGCCTGTCTGTGGGAATCGAGGCTGCTGAGGACCTGATCGCAGAACTTGACAGAGTGATTAACAGCAATTGATATAATCAAGGCAGAACAAACGACAAAAGACACAAGAGATGGCTGAAAGCTCTTTTACATACTTTGATGGTTATCTGTCTATAAATTGATTTTCAATAAAGGAATAAAAGATGAGTGAACGAAATCTGGATTTTGATACAGTGATTGACCGGACAAACCACAACTGCCTTAAGTATGATTTTGCGGTGCAGAGAGGAAAGCCAGAGGGAATCCTCCCCTTATGGGTGGCAGATATGGACTTCCGCATCTCCTCTTATATACAGGATGCTTTAACGGAGCAGGTGGAACACGGAATCTACGGATACAGCGAAGCCACTGCAGATTACTACGATGCCCTCATCAGCTGGTTTGGGAGAAAATATAACTGGCAGATTCAGGCTGACTGGGTGATCAAGACACCCTCTGTGGTGGTGGCTCTTGCCCTGGCTGTCCAGGCTTACACTGAGTCCGGGGACTCCGTCCTTATCCAGCAGCCGGTATACTATCCCTTCAGCGAGGTCATCACCGATAATGGCCGGAATATAGTGGACAATACTCTGATCCGTCATGAGGATGGGAGTTATACCATAGATTTTCAGGACTTTGAAGAGAAAACTGCCAGGGATGAGGTGAAGCTTTTCCTCCTCTGCAACCCCCACAACCCCTCCGGCCGGGTATTTACCCGGGAAGAGCTAACCCGGATGGGCGAAATCTGTCTGAAAAACCATGTGATCGTGGTAAGTGATGAGATCCATCAGGACTTCACCTGGGAAGGCAATAAACATGTGGTATTTGCAGGAATCAAGGATAGTTTCAGGGACATCACCATCACCTGCACTTCCCCCAGCAAGGCCTTCAATATTGCCGGCCTCCACATCGCCAATATCATGATTGCCAACCCGGACCTTCGCAGCAGCTTTAAAGCCCGGATGAACGCCATCGGCTACAGCCAGTTAAACGCCGCAGGGCTTGCCGTGTGCAAGGCAGCCTACCGGCAGGGCCAGGAATGGCTTGATGCGGTAACAGACTATATTGAAGCGAATATAGATTATACATTAGAGTACCTTGAAAATAATATTCCTCAGATTAGCTGCAGAAAACCGGAAGGAACCTACCTGCTCTGGATGGATTGCAGGCGTCTGGGTTTAAACGATGATGAGCTGGATGATCTGGTCATCAACAAGGCCAATCTCTGGCTGGACAGCGGAGCAATCTTTGGTGACAGCGGGAAGGGCTTTCAGCGAATCAATGTAGCCTGCCCCAGGGTCACGCTAAAAAGAGCACTGGATCAGTTAAGAGATGCGGTAAGACAGAGAAACTAAGATGAACCGGGAGAGCGTGGTAATGCTGCCCTCCCGGTGCTTAATTTAGCCCTTCTATGTATTTCTTTACTTTCTCCACAAACCTTTTTGCAGCATCAACCTGCTCTTTCGCCTCTTGTTTACTGGTTACATAAAAATCATCATAATCTGATGCATTTCTAATTTGTTCTGCATGTGCTATTTCTCGATAATCATCTGAGGTAAAAGTCCCATCACCTTTATGAATAAAAATAAAATTAAACTGCTTCAAACCTCCATTGTGAGTTGTTACTTCTACCTGTTCAGTAGCCAGTAATGCCTTGATACTTTTCTCTATTGCATAAAAAGCTCTATTATTGGCAGACTTATATGCTTCCTTCTCTAAAAGCATCTTGGATTCTTCATATAGTTCTGCGGCACGTTCTATACGAGCTTTAGAGAGTGCAAAATAGTACTCATTATTCATAAAGAAGCACTCCTTCCATATCGATATTTGTAAAATATGGATACCAGCCTTTTTTCTGCAGAAACTCATCATAAGGCAGGCATACAAAATTAACCACAGCAAAATACTTCATTGCCATTTCTGTAGAGATATCGGCAAGTAAATCACCATACTTTTTTGCTTCCAGTCTGCTGCACCTAGTAATCAATGCGATATCTATATCAGAATCTTCCGAATAATCCCCTCTGGCACAGGAACCATAGAGTATTATTTCAGCAATATCAGTTTTCATCTCGTTGTATATTCTATGAATTACCTCTTTTTTCACCTTTTCGATGATATCGTTTTTTAATGGTATACTGATCACTTGATTCACCTCCCTGGATATTAATATTCTATCATTTTGAATGCTTCTTAACAATCAGTTTTTAGATAAAAACGTAACTACTCAGAACCCCCTCTCGATTTCGCTATGCTTCATCTGCATGGCTCTAAGTAGTTATCAAAAACGAAAAAACATCCCCCGGAAAACTCCGGGGGACAATTAAAATCAATTAATAACACCATTGACTTTACATCACTTTACTTTAATCGTGCATTGCAGAGTCTTTGTCACAGCATTATAGTTTGCATTACCTGCTGCTTTGACTTTGACCTTTATCTTATAAGTTCCCTTCTTCAGCCCTTTCTTGATTGTTACCTTCCCGGTCTTCTTATTGATGCTGATCTTTTTCTCTCCGGATGCTTTGGTATAGGTAATCGTGCCCTGTCCCTTCTTAGTAAAGGCTATTAGCTTGGATACTTTCACTGTCTGCGCCTTTTTCTTCAGCTTGCTGAATTTGACTGTGGCCGTCTTCCCTTTGATTTTCAGCGGATTGGCCGCCTTTTTGGCAGGGGCAGCTGGAGCAACCGGGCTGGCTGGTGTAGCTGAACCGCCCGGTGTGGCTGGTGTGGTTGATCCACCGGGTGTGGTCGGGTTTGTCGGTGTGGTTGGATTTGTATTACCCCCTTCCACACCAATCACGCACCACTCTGTGGAATCCAACGCATAATCGTAAAGGCTGATGGTCCCCATTACAGGCCTCAGCTCGGAAAGTAAATCCTGCGATGCAGGGGTAAGGACATACCACTGTGTACTATTGTAGGTCACCTTCGCACTTTCCGAAATGCTATAGACTTCCGGAGAAGAGGAATAGATGTTAACTGCATAATGTCCGCCCGAGGAGTCCGATGCGGCCACGAAATATGTATATTCATTCTCATAAACGACCGGAACCCTTTCCATATCTTGAACACTAGTTTCACCGACTTGAACGGCGCCGGCACTCTGCCCCCCAACCATTACGGCATCAGCTGCGCTGGTTCCCACAGACTCCACAGTCTTTACAGCATACTTACTGCCATAAACATTGAGCGACACCGTGCTGTCGGCACGCAGAAGAGCATTACAGCTTTCAGCCCTGAGCTCAATGCCGACCTCCTCTCCTTTGTCCTGATTGACGGTTAATGTGCCATCACCTGTAACCGTCAGATTACCACCATAGTAATCGCCCCAGATCCAGATCTTTTTCAGTGCGCAATCCCCTGTGACCCGGATCTTAAAATCATCACCCATCATATTCGCTGAAATCATGTACTCCGGGTGATTATAACCGGAGAGTGTCAGCGTATTCGTTGTCCTGTCATATACAGCCTGCTGGCCTGCCTCATTTAATACCTGGTTCTGATTGAATAAATTGAATTTATCAGCTCCGTCCGGGTCATAAATACGTAAAAATGCATAATAATCCCCGGAACTGTTCTCCTCTGAAGGCCCGTTACTGGCCGCATAGACAAAGGCTGGCGAGGCAAGGAAACCCTGCAAGGCGAGCATAAGTGCCAGAAAAATACCTGCTATTCTTTTCGTGATCCTGTTCATAGAAAAACCTCCTCTTTGTTTAAGCATATTTGACAGTATACTTCTTGCAACAATTGATACAGCTTCTACAGTAAATGGATCATTTCACCTTGATCGTACAAGTGACCGTCTTGACCGCCGATGCGTTATATTTTGCATTACCTGCTGCTTTGACTTTGACCTTTATCTTATAAGTTCCCTTCTTCAGCCCTTTCTTGATTGTTACCTTCCCGGTCTTCTTATTGATGCTAATCTTTTTATTCCCAGAAGCTTTCGCATAAGTAATCGTGCCCTGTCCTTTCTTTGTAAAGGCTATTAGTTTGGCTACTTTCACTGTCTGTGCCTTTTTCTTCAGCTTGCTGAGTTTGACTGTAGCTGTCTTTCCTTTGATTTTCAGCGGGTTGGCTGCCTTTTTGACAGGGGCGGTTGGGGCCGCCGGGATGGCAGGTTTAGCTGAACCGCCGGGTGTGGTCGGTGCAGCCGGTGTGGCTGACCCGCCAGGTGTGGTCGGGTTTGTCGGCGTTGTCGGATTCGTCGGATTAGTTGGGTCTGTCGGATCTGTGGGATTGCCCGGATCCACAGGATCTTCCGGTGTCTCGATCACTTTTCTGGTGTAGGTTCCCTTAGCAATATTGTCGACTTCCACACCTTCGCTGTCCAGGAAGACCGGCATTTCCTCTCTTGGAAATGACGTGCTCCCTAAAAGCCCCCTTACCGTAAAAGTCTTGGAGGAGTTGTTGATGATGGTCGTAAAATTCGCCTTGTAGAACGGACTGGACTTGATCTCCACAATAGCGGCCGGGATCGTCAGCGTCCCGGTCAGAGCGGTACAGTTGTAAAAGGCGGAATCTCCAATCTTTTTAAGTCCGTCGGGCAGATCAATGCTTGTCAATCCCGAATTTGAGAAGGCACTGTATTCAATCTCAGTTACGCCTGCGGGAATGTCGATGGAGGTCAGTGCGGTGTTGATAAAGCAGTAGTTGGGGATTACCTTGATTCCATCCGGCAGATTGATCTGTGAGAGCTGACTGCACCAGCCGAATGCCCGAGAGCCCAAACTGGTTACTCCATCCGGAAGAACGACGGACGTCAGACCTGTACAGCTTTCAAAGGCGGAAGCGCCGATCACAGTGACTTTATCGGGCAGGTCAATGCTCTGGAGAGAGGTGCACCCCCCAAAAGCGTCCTCCGGGATCTCCGTGATCCCTGCCGGAAGATCAATCTGAGACAGCCGTTTGCACCCGTTGAATACATAGTTTCCAAGACTTGTCACCGTCTCCGGGATCGTGATGGATTGAAGGTTCTGACAGCTCATAAAGGCTTCTGCTCCGATGCTCTCCAAATCTGCCGGAAGCGTGACGTTGCTCAGGCTCTTGCAGCTTTCGAACATGTCAAAATCCAGATAGGTGATATCCGCGTTAATCACAGCTTTGGTCAAGTTTGTATTGCTTTGAAATGCCGCTTTACCCAGAGATGTCACGCTTGCGGGCACGGTAATCGTTTGAAGGTCATCAGCGAAAAACACATACGTCCCAATTGTCTCCAGCCCGTCGGGCAGGGTAACACTCTGTAGAGCATAGCACTGAGAGAAGGCGCTTTCCTTAAGGGTCTTCACACCCTCCGGAATCTCGACCGATTCCAGCTTTTTACAGAGAGAAAACGCCCTGACCCCGATGGAAGTCAAACTTTGCGGCAGAGAAATGTGGGTGACATTATTGCAGTATGTAAACGCATTTTCTCCAATCTCGGTGATACCCTCCTCGATTATGATGCTTGTGACCGCGTCCCAGTCACTTTTGTTGCTATTATTAAAGGCATCTTTGGCGATGACGCCGGTTCCGGAGATGGTGAGCGTACCGTTCCTCGTATCAAAGGCGTAGGTGGCATTATCTCCGCAGCTGCCTGTCGTGACAATTTCCTTAAAGATTGCTGTGAGAATTATATCTCCGCCCGACGGAGCATATGTGTGCTCTGTCTTCGAAACAAGAATCAAAGAGCCGCCCTGCGTTTGACACGTATCATAGTACCAACCTTCTGCTGGAGGGAACGTAATATCGACTAGATCGCTATCTGAATACTCATACTGGTTTTCGCCTATCTGTTCCAGACCTTCAACGTTCACCGTTCCCTGACCTTCCGTCTGTATTGTCAGAGTTTTAATTTTAAAGGACGACACATATACCGGCACATTGGCGACGTAGACCTTACCGTTAGAAGTAACCTTGACAGTCACCTTATACCATACATTTGACAGCCGTTCATCCTCCAGGGCATGGAAGCTGTAGATGCCATTTTCGTCCGGCGTCAGGGAATACTCCTCGCCGGTGGACTTGCGGATTCCCACAACAGCATCCTCATTGCCTGAGTACACTGCACGTAGTTCAGTATTCAGGTTCATGAGCTGAGCATAGGAAAAGGTCACATTTCTTCCTACAACAATCTTACCACCACTTAGTCCAGTCAGGATATTTTCCACTCCAACAATGGGAATCTCATCATCAGCATATACTTTCTGACTCCCGGCCGGCAGGAAGAAAAACATTGCTGCAAGAACAACCAGCAGCAGACCACATTTCTTTACTATCCTGTTCATTCGTATCCCTCCCACATATACATACATAAGTCTATAGTCTATCAATTTTTGGATAACCTATATCGTTCGGATTGTCAAGGTGAGTTTTAGGTTAGGTTGGCTATTTTACTAGCTCTGAGCACAAAAAAAACAGGAAACACTTTATGCTCACAGATGATAGCTTTGTCCATATTTGTCTGGAAATGTATAGGTCTGTACGGTAAAACAGACAATAATTTTAACTATAAAATCATAAAAACCCATGTTTATAGTTAAAAAAATTAACTATAATTGATTTACAACACCTTATTATAGTTAAAACACAATGAGAGGGGGAAACGGATATCAGTTTTTCAAAGCAAAAAAGAGAGAATATCAAAAGATATATTCTGGAAAAAATTGTATCAGAGCAAGACGATATCATTCAAAGAACTGCCTCTGCTTTCCAGATTTCAAACAATACTGTTTATAGGTATTTGAGAGAACTTAAAAAGGAAAATATTATTTCTAAGTCTAAAGGCAAATATATATTACTTGGTAATACCGATATAATTGTATTGTCACGCAAGGAAATAAGAGAAGATTCAGAAGATATTGTCTTTCACAGGCACATTGAACCTTTAATAAAAGACTTGCCAATAAATGTTTATAACATGTGGTATTATTGTTTTACTGAAATGTTCAACAATGTAATTGACCACTCTGAGTGTACAGCAGTGTTAATGTACATTAATAGAAACTATGCTGAGACCTCCATAATTATTTCTGATGATGGAGTTGGTATTTTTAAAAAAATACAGGAATACTATCATTTTGAAAGTATGGACGATGCTATATTGGAACTCTTCAAAGGTAAATTAACAACAGACAAAACCCATCATTCCGGGGAGGGGGTTTTCTTTACTTCCAGAATCATGGATACTTTTGCAGCTATCTCTGACGAGAAAATCTTTTCCCACACAGAATATGAAGAAGTTCTAAAGGATTTAAGCGAATTACCGAATTTAAGTTCCAATCAGATATACCAATCTGGCACGACTATCCTGATGAAGCTATCTAATGACTCTAATAAAACTAATAAAGAAATTATGGACCAGTATGCTGACGTAGATGGGGGTTTTACTAAGACAAGAATACCCTTAAAAAACATTTATTCTACCTATCCAGTATCCAGATCTCAAGCCAAAAGATTGACCCATCGGTTCGAGTCGTTTCAGGAGATAGAGTTGGATTTTACGGGCATTCCCGAACTCGGCCAAGGCTTCGCACATGAGTTATTTGTTGTATTTCAAAACCAACACAAAGAAATCAAATTAACTCCTTTTAATACTAATTTAAGTGTACAGAGAATGATTAATCACGTTTTGCACGATTAATGCAGCAAAAGGGAGCGGCTAAATAGCCGCTCCCCAAAATATGGACCTGGCGGGAATCGAACCCGCGTCCGAAAACCTATTCCGTGCGGTGTCTTCCATCATAGTCTTTATCTTGACATTCCCTCCATCAGACGTCTAAAGACAAACTTCTGACTTCAGTAGCTTCATAATACTTCATGCGCCGCAAAGCTTAGGCACACGAGTGTCCCGCATAATCGGTGCCGGACTCTTAGTCTGCGGGGTTACTAAGGCCGACAGCTGCAACTAGGCAGCGTATGCTAAATTATCTTCAGCGTTTATATTTAGTTCCCGTTTTTTACGTGGTCCGGGGCCACGGATGGCTGCCTCACGTTCAAAATCCCCGTCGAAACCAGTACAAGCCCTTATGAGATCCGGAATCTGCTTTCCGGTTCCTGCACAGGATTCAGTCAGTTATATGACAGGTCAAATCCCGTGTTCTCTCATTATACTAAATATGTTAAATATGTCAAGCATAAAAAACCCCATACTTATCCCAGATTCCTCACCTTAAAGTCTCTCTGAGCCTCCCTCTGGGCATCCTTCTTTGCGATATCCTGCCGCTTGTCGTAGACCCTCTTACCTCTGCATAGACCAATCTCCACTTTCACCAGGCTTCCTTTCAGGTAAACCTTAAGGGGCATGATGGTGTAGCCCTTGATCTTGATCTTGCTCTCCAGCTTGTTGATCTCCGATTTATGGAGCAGGAGTTTTCTGGTCCTCAAAGGATCCTTGTTAAAAATATTCCCCTTCTCATATGGGCTGATATGCATGTGGTTGATCACAACCTCCCCGTTCTGGATGGATACAAAGGACTCTTTGATGCTGCACTTGCCCATGCGCAGAGATTTCACTTCGGTGCCTACCAGGGCAATCCCCGCTTCATACTTTTCATCGACAAAGTAGTCATGGTAAGCTTTTTTATTGTTGGCGATCAGCTTGATCCCCTCTGATTTAGCCATAAGATGCAATCCTCCCTTAGACTGAATTTTACATTATCCTATCGTCCTCAGTTATAATAACGTCTAAAACTGATTATTCTCCGGTTTTTATCTGTAATTCTTACTGATTTCTCATGCCCCAGGCGACCTTCTTCAGGTCTATTTATCATACAATCTAAAAATATATCAAGAGAGCCAGGACTTACAAGCAAACCTTGAATTGCAATCTACTTCTTCCTCGGTACCTGTGCATAGAGGTTGAGCAGGCGGTCTGCTTCCTCATCAGAGAGCCAGTCATTGACGGCAATCCCCGTCTTCTCATCATAAATGAGATTGTCCTCTTCCAAAGATTGATCCTCCTGATATTCGTCCTCTTCCCAGGATTGATTCTCTTCCTGGAGATTGTTTTCATCCTGATGATTCAGGTCATCACAGTCCTCTGCTTTTTTCGGGATATCCGATTTCTCCATCTTTCTCCCGCTGGCAGAATCTATACCAAACAAGTCCAGAAGCTCAGGATCCGGTTCACGGCCGTGCAGTCCCGGGTGAAACTCCGCCAGGGAGAAGTCAATGGTCCGCCGCATCTTGTCCGCGGCCTCCACGACGATTTCCACCGGCTGACCCAGGGTGAATACTCTCCCGTATACCTCCCCGATCAGCTGATAGTTTTCTTCCTCAAAGTGATAGTAGTCATCCAGCAAGGTTGCGACCGGAACCATGCCTTCTACGGTGTTGTCAAGCTCCACGTAAAAGCCCACGGCAGTCACCCCGGAGATAACCCCGGAGTAATGAGTCCCGATCTGTCCCTGCATATACTCAATCTTTTTCAGCTTCTCCACATCCCGCTCCGCATTCTGAGCCCGGCGTTCCAGCCTGGAGCTTTCTTCCGCCACTGCCGGAAGAATCTCCTCATAGTGGGACAAACGCTTCTCTGTCAGTCTGCCATGCAGGTTCTCCTTGATGATCCGGTGAATCTGCAGGTCAGGATATCTGCGGATGGGTGAGGTAAAATGTGTATAATACTGGGTGGACAGGCCGAAATGTCCCACATTCATGGTCGTGTATCGGGCCTGCTTCATGGACCGGAGGGCCAGGCGGCTTACCAGGGCCTCCTCCGGCTCTCCCTCCAGGGAGAAGAGGAGCTTCTGAATCTCCTTAGGATGAAATGTCTCCCGTCCTGTTTTTAAATAGTAGCCGAAATTCCGGATGAAGAGGTCCAGCTTCTTTAAGCGGTCCGGGTCCGGAGCCTCGTGGGTACGGTAAAGAAAGGGAATCTCCTGCCAGAAGTAATCCTGAGCCACAGTCTCATTGGCCAGGAGCATAAAGTCTTCGATGATGTCGGTGGCAGTGTTTCGGGTATAGGGGGCAATTCTGCTTACAATACCCTGGTCATCCAGGGTAATCTTTGACTCCGGAAAGTCAAAATCAATAGCTCCCCTCTTCCTTCTCTTCTCCTTAAGCAGGGCTGCCACATCTCTCATAAGAAAGCAGAGATTGACTATCTCCCTTTTCTCTTCCTGAACACGCTTTCCATTTAAAGCAGCGGTATTCTCCCGGCAAATCTTATCAGATACCTGCTTTTCTCCCTCTCCCGCTTCGCCGTCTGAGCCGAAGTCAGCTCCCGTAAGAATAGCCTGAACACCTGTGTAGGACATCCGCCGGTCAACCCGGATCACCGTCTCCTCAATCCGGTGGTCAATCACATTCCCCTGGGAGTCAAGCTGCATGATGCAGCTTAAGGCCAGCCGGTCCACACCCTGATTGAGGGAGCAGATACCGTTGGACAGTTCTCTGGGCAGCATGGGAATCACCCGGTCGGTCAGATAGACCGAGGTGCCCCGGGCAAGGGCAGACTGGTCCAGAGGAGAATTCTCTCTGACATAGTGGGACACGTCAGCAATATGGACACCCAGAAGATATCCGTCCTCATTTGTTTCCAGGGAGATGGCATCATCCAGGTCCCTGGCATCCTCACCGTCGATGGTCACCGTCAGCTTGTCCCGCCAGTCCTTCCTGCCCTCAAGATCCCTACGACTGATCTCCTGACTGATGTTTTCCGCCTCCTGATATACAGCCCTGGAAAATGCTTCCTCGATTCCGTAAGCATGAATCACAGAGCTTACATCCGTGGCCGGATCATCGATAGAGCCTAACACCTCGATGATCCTGCCCTCCGGCTTCTTCTTCTCCGAGCCATAGTCCGTGATCCGGGCCACCACCTTATCCCTGTGGCGGGCTCCGGCAAAGTGCTTTCTGCCCACATGGATATCAGTCCCGAATCGTCGGTCATCCGGCCGCACAAAGCCATAGGAATCCCCCTTCTCAAAGGTGCCGGTTACCGTCTTTGCTCCCCTTTCCAGGATCTTCAGAATCATCCCCTCCGGCCGTCTTCCGGAAGCGGCAGATTCTCTCTTCACCTTCACCAGGACCTTATCCATATAAAAGGCGCCATTGACATACTCTGCCGGGATGAAGATATCCTCCGGCTCCCCCTCCACACTGACAAAGCCGAAGCCTTTGGGATGGCCGGTAAAGATTCCGGTCAGATTCCTGTTCTGAGGCCGGATATATTTGCCCCTGGAAGTGAGATCCACGCTGCCCTCCTCCACCAGGGCATCCATCAGCTTACGAAAATCCTGTCTCTCCTCCTGGGGAACTCCCAGCAGGTAGGCAAGCTCCTTAAACTTCATAGGCATATAGTCCTGACCGGAAATCAACTCTTTTATACTGTTTTTTCTTTGTTCAAATAATTGCTTCTCATTCATATATAGTATGTCTCCATGATTAATGATTATTAAAAACTTTCCACATCATTAAAATATGATTATTCTGCTGATTATAAACATATTATCAAGAAGATTACTGTGTGTTTAATGATCATGTAAAAGCCCCCATAATATAAAAGCCGCCTCAGATGAGACGGCTTCCTTAATTACTGAAAGAACTTCAGACATAATCCGATTGCAAGGGCGAAAAAGGCAACACCCAGAATCACGGTGATTCTCTCCAGACGACCTTCTTTCGTACGGCCGCGATTCTTTCTGACATAGGAGTCTACCTGTCCGCTCAAAGAGCCTAAACCTGCATCTTTTCCTTCCTGCATCAATACAACGACGATCAATGCCAGGCATATTAATATAAATAAAACGGTTAACGCTGTTCTCATCGACTTTCACACCTCCTGTCCGTACACACAACGGACTATATCATAACACAGATTACTGTATAATACAAGTCATATTTGTCAGGAAATCGTGTACAAATATTCAATCGAATACATCCCGATTCCTGCAGCACAGGTTTATTGCTCTGCCTGGCTTGTCTCTTCTCCCTCTTCCGTGGTCTCCTCCTCTGGCAGATAATTCTCATCTGCCAGCTGGACGCCATCGATGAGGAAGTTCATTTTCGGAGCTGAGGAATTCCTGGATTCCTTAAACTCTCCGTTAGCAACCAGCTTCTTAAACTTCTTAAAGGCAGAGTCAGACTTCACCAGATTCTCCAGGGTCTCCCCATTCACCGTAAATGTCGTGGTATCATAGACCTTGGCCCGGCCTGACCGAAGCTCCTGCTCCACCTCCACCACCTTCTCTATGGTTCCTTCGGCAAGATGGGCATCATTAAACTGGCTCAGTACTACCGCATTCTCCTTGTAGCCGGCACACCAGTCAGTATCAATCTCCTTTCCATTCAGGAGACAGCTGACTGCATATTCATAGTAGACGCTCCAGTCGGCGGTCACCGAGGTGATTGCCTCGCTGGGAGCCACATCAATTATATTGGTTTCATTTCCCACTACCGGGATATCATTCTCTGCACAGACAACTGCCACGGCATTGGTAAATACTCTCTGGCACATGAGATGGGCACCGGCAGCGATCAGCTGTCTTGCACACTCTCCGTCAGCGTCATAATCTCCCACCTTGCCCACATAGCGGACAAGCACGCGGGCCTGATAGCAAACTCTCCTGACACCCAGGGTAAATGCATTGATGGAGCTGATGTTCTCCGGGTTCTCCGAAGCCGCCGCAAAACCGGCCACACAGGTCTCGCTGTAGATCTTTCCTTCATTGAGCATGGAGTTGAGCTTAACCCCCGCTGCCACTCCAGCTGCATAGTATCCCTGATAAAGTCTCACATAAAAATTATGCATATTGGACAGGCCGCTGTCTTCAGCCTTCCTCCCATCCTCCTGGCAGAACTCCACTTCAGGATGATTTTTGGCTGCCTCGATCATGGCATTCTCCGCATCCGACTTCTTGGCAAAGATCAGGTCGCAGCCCTGGCTGATCAGCTTCTCAATCTGGTCTGCATAGTCTTTAGAAGATACATTCCTCACGATATCAATCTGACTGTCACTTAGACCGACCGCCTGCTGCATGCGGCGGATTGCTGCCACATGGGAAATGGTATCCGGTGAATCTGATCCATAAGGAAAGATAAAGCCGACCCGGACGTCATCCTCTCCCACCTCGCTAACCTGGGTGGAGCTTTCCGGGCTCAGATTGTTATGGAATAATCCCGAAGCAGTCTGACAGGCAGTCAGTGACACAGCCATAAAAGCTGCAAGGATCAGTGAAATGTATCTTTTCATGAAGTTTTCCTCCTGTTATTCTTATATATAACTATCCAATTTCCCATCATGAGTCGAAAACCCAACTCCACAAGGGAATACTTTGCTCTGAATAGTTACATATATCTTAAAATAGAATGAAGGAAATGTAAAGGGAAATCATAGAATTATGCCTGCCTTTCGGCGGACAGAATCCGGTCGGCCAGAAGCTGGTCTACCTCATCAACCTCCATATCCAGGGCGATGGACAGCTCATTCAGCAAGCTTCCTTTGGCAAGAATCAGATATTTCTCATCAAGTGCCGTAATCTTTCTGCCGATTGCCTCCCTGCTCTTCTTTCTCTCATAAAGAGCCTTGATAAAGCGTAGGAATTCGGTACAGTCATAATTCTTGATGATATCCTTATACTGCTGTTCCTGGGCCCGCACCTCGACAATCTCCATATCCTCATAATCCGGTATTCCTTCAAGAAGAGCCTCCGCTTCCTCCCTGGAGATCACAGGCCGCATATACACCTTCTGGTTATCCACCGGCGAAAAGATGGTGGAGCCCCTTGCACTTAAAGGAGACAGCACATAGTAGGTCTGTTTCCCCTCCATATCATCGGGCTGCATATAGTCCACTACCTTACACACTCCGCTATTACCATAAATAATATAATCACCTATCTTGTACATGCTTTCACCCCTTTTACAATAAATACTAATAATTTCTCCACTATATTTTACCGTAAAACCAATCTGTTTCGTAAGGATTATTTTGGGAAGGAAAGCATTTTCTATGTTTTGACTATCAGCAGAGATTAAGCATTTGTGTAAAATTACTATATATCAGCTTATTATCCATAGTATTGAGGAAATCATGACAGGAAAATGTAATGTGCGGGCAAAGAAAAAGCCCGAATGGGAAAGCATATCTCCCATATCGGACCTGGTAAAGCTTTGTATTATATCGGCTTATGCCGTCATTCCCGCGGGGTTATCCTTCTTCCTGATACCGAATTTCTCAGACTCTGATCAGATTGCCAGCGGATTCTCCGTGCAGTACTGCAAGGCATCGATGAAGGCTGAGGTGGCTGCCCTGCAGGCAGACTCTGTACCGGTGAGAATGGCTCCGCTGGAGTTGGCGTGGGTTGGAGGCGCCCAATACTGGGCAATCTTTGTATCCCCGGATTTCAGGGCCTTATCGATGGCATAGTTGGTCTCGATGGGTCCTCCCACCAGATAGGTGTAGGCCATGCCCTCCTTAATCCCGAAAGCCTCGCTGAAATACTTGCCGGTTCTGGGTATGCACTGTGCATAGTAGGCCGTGGAATCATCCCCATCAAAACAGAAGAGCTCTGACTGGTTGTCTATGAAATCTTTTACATAGGCCATGCCGCTCTTGACATCTGCAACCTTTGGCCCGGAAAAGATGATAAAAACGCTGCCGCCATACTTACTCCAGGCACACTTGCTTCCCCCGTAATAGGTGGCCGCATGAATTACCTTGATATCCGCCTTCTTGGTGGCATCGTCCACAGCCAGGTAGCCCACATCATCGTTATCCGTGGAAAAGAAGCCCACGCTCTGGTGTCCTTCCGGCAGATTATATGCCCTGGCAAATTCAGGCGACACATTGGCTATGATCTTCTGACTCAGCATATTGACCTTCAACCTGACTCTGTTCATAATACCTCTCCTCTATAAGCGATAGCTTTTTTCTGACTAATGTTGTCGGATGCCCGATTTTGTTGCTCTTTTGCTTCGCAACGAGACAAAATCCGGCTCCTATATAAACGATAGTTTATTTGTGACAAAACCGTCCGTATGCCCGATTCATGATAGAATCAACTGATATAATTTTACCATAAAGCAAGGACCCTGTTCAAGTTCCTTCATGTGCATTTTCCTATAGATACTTATCTTTGGCACGAAATCAGATACCAATAAATTACCTTCCGTCAAGCCAGGAGATTCCACT
>JAFUDC010000053.1 GCA_017459345.1 Eubacterium sp. | reverse complement strand
CCTGAGCCAGGATCAAACTCTCAAATAAAGTGTGTTTGATGTCCGGTCAGAAACGCTGGTTGTTAACCATTCCGTTAAGATCGTTATCAACCTGTTTTCTTACCTTTTTACTGTTGTTTAGGTTAAACTTTTCAGTTCGTTCCATGGACCCACCGTGCAGACATCACTCGCCGGTAAGCCCGAATGAATTAGAATTGAACGTTCAAGGTTGTTTTGTTATTCAGTTATCAAGCTTCAACCGCTGCTGTTTTATCAGCAACTCGTTCAATTTATCACATCTCCGAATATTAGTCAAGCATTTTTTTCGGGTTTTCGGATTTTATTTTAAGATTAAAAACATACTGCAAAATAGACAGGGGTTACTTATAATTAAAAAGGTTTTCAATAATTAATAAAGGATAATTATTGCGGATTCCCTTTTTTGTCCTAGACTAGCTTTGCTTTTATGCTGAGCTGATAGTTTTCTTATTTCTCTAATTCTATCAGTATATAATCGGCTTTACTCATTCTGCCCAGCTGATAGCTCTCTTTTTTCTCTAATTCTATCCGTAATTATCTGGCTTTACTCATCCTGCCCAGCTGATAGCTCATCTTATCTCACGATTTCTATCCGTAATTAACCGGTTTTACTCATCCTGCCCAGCTGATAGCTTTTCTTATTTCTCTAATTCTATCCGTAATTAATCGGCTTTACGCATCTTGCCCAGCTGATAGCTTTTCTTATTTCTCTAATTCTATCCGTAATTAACCGGCTTTACGCATTTTGCCCAACTGATAGCTTTTTTATCTCTCTAATTCTATCCGTAATTAACCGGTTTTACTGGCCACTAAGTTTTTCAGGCTGTCACCTTAGCTTATTCTCTACTTTTCGGCTACTTTAATTGAACCAGCGTCAGCCCTTCGGGCTGTTACTTTGGCTTAATCTACTGATTTCGGTTGCCCAAATTGCTGGCCACAAAGAATTTAAGGCTGTCACTTTAGCTCATTCTCCGTATTTCGGTTGCTCTAAAACGAACCAGCGTCAGCCCTTCGGGCTGTTACTTTGGCTCAATCTACTGATTTCGGTTGCCCAAATTGCTGGCCACAAAGAATTTAAGGCTGTCACTTTAGCTCATTCTCCGTATTTCGGTTGCTCTAAAACGAACCAGCGTCAGCCCTCCGGGCTGTTACTTTGGCTTAATCTACTGATTTCGGTTGCCCAAATTGCTGGCCACAACAATTTTCAGGCTGTTACTTTGGCTCAATCTCCTGCTTTAGGCTGCCCAGAGGACATTGCAAGGTTAACTGAGCAATATATGGAGGTTACTCAAACACATATTTCCTCAGCCGTTCAAGTCCCTCCACCACCAGAGATCGGGGCAGGGCCAGATTCATTCTGATGTGGCATGGTCCGTGGAAGGGACGGCCGTCCTGCCAGAGGACTCCGACTTCGATACCTGCTTTTAACAGCTCATCAAGGGTCCTGCCATGCTTATCGCACCAGCTGCTGCAGTCCAGGAATAACAAGTAAGTTCCTTCCGGTTTTGTAAGGCTGATTCCATCAAAGTGTTCAAGGATGAAATCGACGGCATAGTTTACATTTGCTGTAAGGACGGTGCAGAGCTCATCGACCCACTCTGCTCCGGAGGGCTGATAGGCTCCCATCAGGGCGTGCATGGAGAGGACGTTCATGGCGTTATAGTGGGACAGGGAGGATTCCTTTCGGATCCGGTCCCGAATTGCCGGATTGTATATAATGTGATATGATCCCACCAGACCTGCCAGGTTAAATGTTTTGGAAGGGGCATAGAGGGCAACGGTCCGCATGCGGGCGTCTTCCGATACCATTTGGGTGGGGATATGTTTGTGGCCGGCCAGGATCAGATCGGACCATATTTCATCGGCAATGACCATCACATCGTGCTTTTTAAATATCTCCATGGCCCGTTCCAGTTCTTCTCTTTCCCAGACTCGTCCGCTGGGATTGTGGGGGGAGCAGAAGACAGTGCAATGAATATGGTTTTTACGAATCTTCTCTTCCATGTCAGCGTAGTCCATACGCCAGATACCCTTGTCATCCTGAACCAGGGGACTGTGAATAATCTGATAGCCGGCGTTGGTCATACTGCCTGTAAAGCCGATGTAAGTTGGAGAATGGACCAGCACCTTGTCGCCTCTGGAACAGAAGACATTCAGGGCACTGATCACGCCGCCCAAGACACCGTTCTCGTAACCGATGCAGGAGGCTGTAAGTCCGCTTACTCCATGTCGTTCTTCATGCCAGCGGATAATAGACTGATAGTATTCTTTTCGGGGGGTAAAATATCCGTAGAAAGGATGGCCCAGGCGTGCACTCATGGCTTCCTGAACGGATGGTGCCGTGGGAAAGCTCATATCAGCAACCCACATGGGGATGCGGCTGAAGCCCTCCTTGACCGCTGCCCCCTGTACCGGCAGCATGTCAAGGGCTATGGCATCCTGTCCTGCTCTGTCTGTAATGCTTGTAAAGTCGTATTTCATGGTTCCCTCTATATCTTATTTCATCTTATGATTAAATCGTCAAAAGATAACACGGATTGTTTCGCTGCAAAGCAGCTCTCACAATCCTGTTATCATCTTATGTCTAAAGTCACGAGAATTCTGAGTCAGCGATGCGTATTTCACTCAATGATATCCGATAAGTTCCTGGCGATGGCCGCTGCCACCTCCGGCTTATTCATAGAGTAGACATGGATATTGCGGATGTCATTGGCGATCAGATCAATAATCTGATCCGTGGCATAGGCAATGCCGGCCTGCATCATGGCAGCAGGATTCTCTCCGAAGTAGTCGGCGATGGCTCGGAATCTGGCGGGGAGCTCTGCTCCGGACATCTCGCAGCTTCTGATGATCTGACGGCTGTTGGTCATGGGCATAATGCCGGGAATCACGGGAATCGTGATGCCCTGCTCCCGGATTCTGTACAGGAAGTTGTAGAAGTAGTTATTATCAAAAAACATCTGGGTGGTCAGGAAGTCCACTCCTTTATCAACCTTCTCCTTAAGATAGCGAATATCATCTTTCTTATGCTCAGTCTCGGGATGGCCCTCAGGATAGCAGGCAGCGCCAATGCAGAAGTCGCCCTGGGATTTGATATCCTCAATCAGATCAGCAGCATGGCTGTACTGGTTGGGCAGTGGGAAGTCCACATCTTTGGGGATATCTCCTCTTAAGGCAAGGATATTCTCAATACCGTTCTCCTTCAACTGGCTGATGACCTCCTTCACCATATCTCTGGTGGAAGAATAGCAGGTCAGGTGGGCCAGGGCGGGTACTCCCAGGTCATGCTGGATATGGGAGGCAATCTTAACCGTATTCTTGCTGGTTCCTCCTCCGGCACCATAGGTGACACTCATGTAGGAGGGTTTCAGCTTTGCAATCTCATCTGTCGCTTTCAGCACGGATTCAAATCCGGAATCTGTTTTTGGCGGAAATACTTCAAAGGAAATGTGAATCCCCTTGCTATGTAATTTGTCTATGATTCTCATGGTTTTCTCCTCTAACGTTAGTTATGGTTTAATTGATGGTTGGATTGATGGTTGTCACATGCCAGATTTTGCGGCTCTTTGCGAGCAGCCTTGGCAGCATCCGGCTCTTCCATTAGCATCTGCCTTACATGGGATTTCAGATGAATAAGCATACAATTGATATCCGACTCATTTCCCTATAATTTCAGCAGGTTTTTCTATTATAATGCATTCGAAGGTAAAAATCCAGCAGAAAACTTACACTACCATAATCCAGAGAAATCTTACTCTGCAAATAGATAAGGCCCGGATTCTCATCCGGGCCCGTCATCTTTATGCTTCCCCATTCTCATAGGCACTCAGCATATCAATCCTTCTCTGGTACTTTCCGCCTAAGAACTCGGCGTTCAGCCACTCATTCACTACCGCCTTGGCGGTCTCGATTCCAATGATTCTGGCACCGAAGGCGATGATATTGGCATTATTATGCTGCTTGGTCAGCTTGGCGGACAGCGGGTCATTACAGTGGGCACAGCGGATCCCCTTCACCTTGTTGGCTGCCAGGGAGATACCTATTCCGGTGCCGCAGATCAGGACGCCGCATTCGCACTCGCCGGAAGCGACAGCCTCACCGACAATCCTGCCGTATACCGGCCAGTCACAGCTTTCAGAGTTGTGATGGCCATAATCAACTACTTCATGACCCAGCTCCTCCAGCATGGCCTTGATCTCAAGCTTCATGTCAAAACCAGCATGATCATTACCAATTGCTATCTTCATAATAACTCCCCCTTTTTATTTTTTAAACCTTTTTAATACATGATTATGACTAATAATCTTTTATCCATGATTTAGTCACACTTTTTCTTGGCTCACAGACCTTTTTTTCTTCTGTTTCTCCGGATTTTTATGACTATTCATCCATTTCCACCGGACTTAGTCATATTTTCCCAGGCCTCGCAGTCTCTGCTCGCCTCTAAATCTCCAGATTTTTAATGACTGATCACCTATTTCCACCGGACTTAGTCATATTTTCCCAGGCCTCGCAGTCCTTATTCGCCTCTAAATCTCCAGATTTTTATGACTGATCACCTATTTCCACCGGACTTAGTCATATTTCCCCAGGCCTCTCAGTCCTTATTCGCCTATAAATCTCCAGATTTTTAATGACTGATCACCTATTTCCACCGGACTTAGTCATATTTTCCCAGGCCTCGCAGTCTTTGCTCGCCTCTAATTCTCCGGATTTTTTTGACTAAACATCCAATACCATCGGATTTAATCATATCTTCATACTATGCCAGGACAATCCGCAGACTATTCTCCCTGCTCCACTATCTGGATAAATAATTCCTCCAGCTGCTTGTCGTCCACTACGTCCGGGGCGTTGGTCATGAGGCAGGAGGCGTCCTTAATCTTAGGAAATGCGATGACGTCACGAATGGAGTCTTCCTTGGTCATGAGCATAACCAGGCGGTCGAGGCCGTAGGCCAGGCCTGCGTGGGGCGGCACGCCGTACTTAAATGCCGTTAAGAGGAAACCAAAACGCTCATGGGCCTGCTCTTTGGTAAAGCCCAGGCATTCAAACATCTTCTCCTGGATGTCATTCTGATGGATACGGACACTGCCGCCGCCCAGCTCGGTTCCGTTTAAGACGATATCGTAAGCCTTGGCCCGAACCTTGCCTGGCTGCTCATCGATAAATGCCAGGTCTTCCTCCATGGGCATGGTAAATGGATGGTGCATGGCGGTGTATCTGCCCTGGTCCTCGGACCATTCCAGAAGCGGGAACTCAGTAATCCATACAAAGCGGTACTCATTCTTATCGATGAGCCCCAGCTCATCAGCGAATTTGAGGCGGAGAGCTCCCAGCACATCGCAGACAACCTTGAACTGGTCAGCGGCGAACACCACCAGGTCTCCCTGCTCTGCTCCCACGGCTCCTGTGAGGTTAGCCAGGAAGTCTTCAGATACAAACTTGGCAAATGGGCACTTGACCGTTCCATCGGATTTGAGCTGGATATAGGCCAGACCCTTTGCGCCGTAATCCTTGGCAGATTTCTCGATATTTTTCATCTTCTTGCTGGAGACATCTCCAAGGCCCTTGGCGCATACAGCTCTCACGATGCCGCCATGCTCCAGGGCGCCGGTGAACACGCCAAAACCGCAGTCCTTCACCAGGTCGGAGACATCCTGAATCTCCATACCGAAGCGGAGGTCGGGCTTGTCAGAGCCGAAGCGGTCCATGGCTTCCTGCCAGGTCATGCGCTGGATTGGCAGGCTCACTTCGATATCAAGACACTCTTTAAAGAGATAAGCCAGCAGTCTCTCGTTCACATCGATGACATCATCCACATCCACAAAGGACAGCTCCATATCTATCTGGGTAAACTCCGGCTGACGGTCAGCCCGCAGGTCCTCATCCCGGAAGCACTTAGCCAGCTGGAAATAGCGGTCGTAACCCGATACCATGAGCAGCTGCTTAAAAAGCTGCGGGGACTGGGGCAGGGCATAAAAGCTGCCAGGATGGACACGGCTGGGCACCAGGTAGTCTCTGGCTCCCTCCGGCGTGCTCTTGGTTAACATGGGAGTCTCTATCTCAAGGAAACCTTCATTGGCCAGGAACTGTCTGGTGAGGGTGGCTACCTTGCTTCTCATGATCAGGTTCCTCTGGATATTGGGACGGCGGAGGTCCAGGTAGCGGTATTTCAGGCGCAGGTCATCCTTCACCGTGATATCTGCATCGATGGGGAAGGGTGGTGTCTCGGACTCGGCGAGGATGCGCAGGGAGTCTACCCGAATCTCCAGATGTCCTGTAACCAGGGATTCATTGAACTCACCGCCCCTTTCCTCCACGGTACCGGTGACAGCGATGACAAACTCCGACCGGAGGCTTCCGGCTTTCTCAAAGCCTTCCCTGCCGATGGTCTCCTCATCAAAATATAACTGCATAAGCCCGCTTCTGTCTCTCAAATCCACAAAAATCAGACTTCCCAGATTTCTTCTCTTCTGTACCCATCCCATCAATGTCACGGTGCTGCCGATCATTTCGGCGGTTACCTCCGTACATCTGTGGGTTCTTTTCAGACCCTGCATTGATTCAGCCATAATAATTATCTCCTCCTATTGATAAATCCCGAAATTACCCAGCATCTCATACAATTCTTCCGACTGGGTCACCTTCTGGAAGGCCAGGAAGACCTCCAGATCATAATTCTTCACATCTTCAATCATGATGTGGATTGCAGTTTCTATGTCAAATGCACTCCGGTAGGGGCGGTTGGCAATCAGTGCCCCAAATGTATCACACACCCGGAGGATTCTGGCATTCAGCGGTATCTCGTCCTTCTTCAGATTCTTTGGATATCCGCTGCCATCGGCGTTCTCATGGTGATAGAGCACCGCATACTGCACATCCTCCTCAAATCCATGCTCCTTGAGAATAGCATATCCCAGGGACGGATGAAGTCTGGTATATCTAAGTTCGTCTATTCCCAGCGTGGCCTCCTTTTCCTCAAAGACGTAGGAGCGCAATCTGAGCTTGCCGATATCATGAACCATCCCGGCCACTGCCAGAGTATGCAGCTGCTTTTCCGGAAGGTCCATCGCTTTACCCACAAGGTAAGCCAGGTTGCTGACCACCATGCCATGAACGAGCGCCTCTCCCAGAGAATCCTGTAAGGGAGTCTCCAGGTCCGCCGCCCCATAATCTATTGCCATGTCATATTCCTCTTTCTGTCAATCATCTCATCAATCCGGTTGATGTAATGATCGATATTCTTTACATTTTCCGTGCGCTCAATCCGGTTTTCCTCCGGATAGACGTACTTTGTTGAGGCACCGGCCCCGCAGGAGATGATATCCTGCTTTTCTTCCATGATCAGGATATTGTAGAGGCATTCCTTTCCGGGAATGCTGTAGCCGATGTTCTCCAGGTTGCCGGGGATATTCTTCTGCCGGTACATGTAGTAGGGCTCCATCCCCATATTCCGGCAGGTCTCGTCCACCAGGCAGAGCATATCGTTGCTGGAACCCTTAACCAGGCTCTGGTAGCGTTCCATCTCCATATTCAGATGGGCCGCTCTCTTGATTGCCAGGGAATGTACGGTCAGGCTCTCCGGTGCCAGGGCTCCCAGGCGGTCAAGTGTTCCTCTTACATGGGAAATGTCTTCCCCAGGCAGCCCGGTGATCATATCCATGTTGATATTGGTAAATCCCACTTCTCTGGCCATGTGATAAGCGTCCTCCACCTGGTCTACCGTGTGGTTGCGCCCGATCAGGTCCAGGGTCTCCTGGTGCATGGTCTGGGGATTGATGCTGATTCTGCCCACACCGGCGTCAAGAAGAATCTGCAGCTTTTCCCGGCTGACACTGTCAGGTCGGCCTGCTTCCACGGTGAACTCTCTGATGGATGGCACGGGAAAATACTGATGAATCATATCCATCAGCCGGGCCAGCCGGGGTTCATCTAAGGCCGTGGGCGTCCCGCCTCCCACATAGATGGTCGTGAGCGGTTTGCTGCCAAAAGCCTCAGCCACAAAGGACATTTCCTTCTTGAGAGCGTCCAGATAGGCATCCATCCGGTCCCCGAACCGGGACACAGGGAAGGAGGCAAAGGAACAGTAGAGGCAGGTGGTGGGACAGAAAGGAATCCCTATGTAGAGACTGTACTCCTGCTCAAATGTATGGGATCTTAAAATCTCCCTCTCCCTGGAAGCCACCTTACAGCAGAGGTCCGCCTTCTGGACATCTGCCAGGTAGGTTTCGGTGAATCTCCTCCGGATCTCCTCCTCTTCCATGCCCTGGTCCAGCCAGTTCATGACAATCTTGGTGGGCCGGATGCCGGTAAGCATCCCCCAGGGCAGGGTCCGTCCGGTATATTTACTGAACAGGCGGTAGAGAAAACGGCTGACCGCATTGCGGTTGGTCCCGTGGTCACTGTAATCGCAGAAAACCTGCTCCCTGACCTGCCGGCCCGCAGAATCCTGAACCAGCCCATCAATCTGCTCTGTCTTATACTCTAATTTCAGAAAAAGAAGCCGTCCGCCGGACCCGGAATCTTCCGGTACCGGTTCGGCCAGCCGCTCCTTCCACTCTTGCTCAGAGACTTCCACGATCTTCTCCCTCTCGAAAAAGGCCAGGGCTATGGCCCGCACATCGTAGTCGTACTCTTTATTGTTCTGATACAAATATATCATGTGTCATCCTATCTGCTCACATAGGGGTTGGTCATTCTCTCCCTGCCGATGGTGGTTGCCGGCCCATGTCCCGGGAAAACAATGGTCTCATCCGGGAGCTTCATCAGCACCTCATTCACCGAGTGCAGAAGCTCCTCCATATTTCCGGTAGGCAGGTCTGTCCTCCCCACGCTGCCGGCAAATAAGGTATCCCCTGCAAAGAGCCATCCCTCTTCCTTAAAATAATAGCAGCAGCTTCCCAGGGTATGTCCCGGTGTGTAGAGACACTGGGCTTTATGGGCGCTGGTCACCTCAAAAATCTGCTTATCATTGATCATCATGTTGGCATGGGTGGTATATCCCTTGCCGCCGAACTGGTCTGTCATATTGTAGGCAACAACCATGAGGACTTCCTGCTCCGGCTTGGCAGCATAGACCCGCAGCTTCCAGGGATCATACTCCTTGCGCAGTCCCTCCAGGGCACCGATATGGTCAGAATGGCCATGTGTTAAGAGGACACCGTCAAGTGTCAGGTCATTCTCCTTTAAAAAGCGGATCAAGTCCTCCGCATTATCGGCCGGATCGATGATCACGGCTTCCTTGATATCTTCATCTGCTACGATGTATGTGTTGGTCATGATCGGACCAAGCTCCGCACATAATACTTTTAACTCTCCCATAACTTCTCCTTATAATATAATTCCAATCAACATTCCGCACCGATGATTGCCTGTCATTTACCCCTAATCCATCCCGTATCTCGATTTTTGGGAGTAATACAATCAAATCTAATTATCTCACCCTGTTGTTCTCTGGATATCAATCACGCTCTCCACATTGCGGAGCTTGGCGATGATATGATTAAGCTCCTCAATTCCGCTGATCTCAAAGCTCAGCTCGATGGTCTTTAAACCCTGCTTGCTGGTTCTGGACTGGATGGAGGTGATATCCACCTTAAGCTCCAGGAATATCTTGGAGATATCCACCAGGACGCCGGTCCGGTTATGACAGAATATACTGATCTCGGTGAGATAGAGCTCTCCGGTCTTCTCCGCCGCATCCTCTTCCCACTCCGCATCGATCAGCCTGCCTCTGTCAGCCTCGGGCATCCCCACAATGTTGGTGCAGTCTGTCCGGTGTATGGAGACTCCCCGGCCCCTGGTCACAAAGCCGATGATCTCATCACCCGGCACCGGGCTGCAGCACTTGGAAAAGCGGACAGATACATCATCCGCACCCTTGACCGTGATGCCGGACTTGCTCCGGATCTTCATGGGCTTGTGGTCTGTTCTGTTCCTCTCCTCCACCGCACCCAGGGCTTCCTCGTCAGTGATCTTCTTCTTATGTTCTTTATCGTATTCCTCAACCAGCTTGTTGACAACCTGGCCTTCCTTGAGGCCGCCGTGTCCTACCGCTGCCATCACCGCATTCCAGTCCTTGAGGCCATATTTTCTCATGACCTTCTTCTGGTACTCCGGCTTGGTATAAACCGGCAGGTCTAACCCTCTGGACTTGGCGTAGCGTTCAATCAGTTCCTTGCCCTTCTGGATGTTCTCCTCCTTAAACTGGGACTTGAACCACTGGTTGATCTTGGAGCGGGCCTGGGAACTACAGACAATGGACAGCCAGTCACGGCTGGGTCCCTTGGAGTTCTGGGATGTGATGATTTCCACCCGGTCTCCGGTCTGCAGCTTATACTCGATGGGAACCTGACGCCCGTTGACCCTGGCTCCCACCATCCGGTTGCCTACCGCCGTATGGATCATGTAGGCGAAATCAATGGGAGTGGAACCGGCCGGCAGGGTCTTCACATCTCCCTGAGGAGTGAAGCAGTATACCTGCTCGGTAAAGAGATCCAGGTCGGACTTGATGGCCGTGAGGAACTCCTGATTATCCGACATATCCTGCTGCCACTCCAGAATCCGGCGCAGCCAGGCAAGCTTCTCCTCCTCCTTGTTGATGCTGCCGCCGCCCTCCTTGTACTTCCAGTGGGCAGCGATACCGTACTCGGCGGTCCGGTGCATCTCAAAGGTCCTGATCTGAATCTCAAATGGTCTGCCGCTGCCCCCGATCAGTGTGGTGTGCAGGGACTGATACATGTTCTCCTTGGGCATGGCAATGTAATCTTTAAACCGGCCCGGGATAGGCTTATAAAGCTCGTGGATCACACCCAGGGCCGCATAACAGTCCTTGACCGTATCCACCTTGATCCGGACGGCAAATATATCATAAATCTGATCAATGGTCTTGTTCTGGTTGCGCATTTTCTTGTAAATGCTGAAATAATGCTTGACCCGGCCATTGACCTCGGCCTTGATCCCGGCCTCCTCCATATGCTGTCTGACCTCATCGACAATCTTCTCGATGAAATCCCGTCTTTCTTCCTTACTATTCTCAAGCTTCTCCTCAAGATCCTGATAAACCTCAGGCTGCAGATACTTAAGACATAAGTCATCCAGCTCAATCTTGATCTTGGAGATACCCAGCCTGTGGGCAATGGGGGCGTAGATATCCATGGTCTCCCTGGCCTTCTCCCTCTGCTTCTCCGGCTTCATATACTGAAGGGTCCGCATGTTGTGGAGCCGGTCGGCCAGCTTGATCAGGATCACCCGGATATCCTTGGCCATAGCCAGGAACATCTTTCTGAGGTTCTCCGCCTGCAGATCCAGCTTATCCTGGGAATAGGACAGCTGGCCCAGCTTGGTAACCCCATCCACCAGAAGAGCCACCTCGCCGTTAAACATGTTGGTGATGTCATCCAGAGTGTAGTCCGTATCCTCCACCACATCATGGAGGATGCCGGCCACAATGGTCTCCTTATCAAGCTCCAGCTCCGCCAGAATAGTTGCAACACACAGGGGATGGATAATGTAAGGCTCCCCCGACTTGCGCTTCTGATCCTTGTGGGCATCGTCGGCCAGATGATAAGCCTTCTTCACCAAAGACAGGTCTGTGGAAGGATGATAAGTGCGTATGGCCTTCACCAGATTCTGATAGAGGACCTCAGGGTCCGTAAAATCTTTCGGTTTACTAATCTCTTTCTCTGTTCGTTTCACCCTCTGCTTCTGGGAATCCACAGCTCTCACCACACTTTCTGTCAGATTATAATCATTATGAAAACGATTCCAAACCATATGCCGCATGACCTGAAAAAGTTATCAGATTTTTAAATTATATTATACACCAAATCATTATAATATACAAGTTATGACAAATTACAATAAATTGTTAAGAATTCAGTCTCTATCGGTAAAATTGAATAATAAAAGAAGACATCCCTCCCGGGACATCTTCCTGTCATACTAATATTCGCTCTTTTTCGCCTCGCAGTAGATACAGCGGTAGACCCTCTTCTCCCGGTCAGCCAGCTTAAAGACATGGTCCACCTCGCGCTCCACGGAGGTAATGCAGCGGGGATTCTTGCAGCGGATGATATTGGTAATCCGCTCAGGAAGCTCCACATGTTTCTTCATGGCAATCTTGCCGTCCTTGATATAGCAGACCGTGATATCAGGGTCCACATAGCCCAGCACATCCAGGTTGATATCCAGGGTATCGGCGATCTTGATGATATCCTTCTTACCCATCTTATTGCTCACTGCATTTTTAATGATAGCCACACTGCAGTCCAGCTTGTCAAGGCCCAGATAGCGATATATCTCCATACTTTTCCCGGCTTTGATATGGTCAAGCACGATTCCGTTTTTGATACTGTCAATCTTCATCTGTCATCCCTTCCGGCACCCCTGTGGTACCTTATTTTGTATTTATCATCTCTGTTCCTAAGCAGATAAGCCCAGCAATGTCATAATCAATGCCATACGAATGTACTTCCCATACCTTGCCTGTTTAAAATAGCAGGCCCGGGGATCCTCATCCACCTTGGTGGCAATCTCATTCACCCTGGGAAGGGGATGCATGATGCAGAGGTCCTCTCTGGCAGATTTAAGCTTATCGGTATCCAGGATGAAGCTGTCCTTTAAGCGGATATAATCTGCCTCATTGAAGAAACGCTCCTTCTGCACCCTGGTCATGTAGAGGATATCCAGCTCCGGCATAACCTCCTCCATGGTGCGGACCTCCTTATAGCTGATTCCCTTCTTCTCAAACACATCCTTCAATATATACTCCGGCAGCCTCAGCTCCTCCGGGGAGATCATGACAAAATGTATATTCTCATATCTTGACATGGCCTTGATCAGGGAATGTACCGTCCGGCCGAACTTGAGGTCGCCGCAGAGGCCTATGGTCAGGTCATGAAGCCTGCCCTTCTCCCGGTGAATGGTCATCAGGTCCGTCAGGGTCTGGGTGGGATGATTATGTCCCCCATCCCCCGCATTAATCACCGGAATCTCCAGATTCCTGGATGCCAGGAAAGGAGCACCCTCCTTGGGATGGCGCATGGCAATGATATCCGCATAGCCGGAAACTACCCGGACCGTATCGGAAACACTCTCCCCTTTGGAGGAAGAGGAGGAATCGGCAGAAGAAAAACCAAGTACATCCCCGCCTAATGCCAACATAGCCGATTCAAAGCTTAAGCGGGTTCTTGTACTTGGTTCAAAAAATAAAGTCGCTAATTGTTTATGCTTACAAACTTCCTGATACTTCTCCTTGTGAGCAATAATATCATCTCCCAGCTCCAAAAGCTGGTCAATCTCCTGTACAGTCAAATCCATCGGGTCAATCAAATGCTTCATGAGAACCTCCGTATTGTATACTTAGAAATTTTCATCAGTTTGTAACTGCTCAGAGCATGGGGTTCTGAGCAGTTACATCAATTTCTAGATTAATATACCCGACTCGACTGCATATGTCAATAAAAAGACACCAGATTGGAGTTCATCTTTCAAAAGATTCAGGCCAGTTCCTTCTCAAGGTTTGCGCGGACTGCCTTAATGAAATCCTGGCTGTTTACGGCATTGACCTCCTCAAGAGTGGTGATCAGGGCAAGGTCCTTGGTCATAGTGCCGCTCTCAATGGTATCAATGGTAGCCTTTTCCAGCTTATCCGCAAAATCCACAAGCTCCGGAATCTGATCCAGACGGCCCCTCTTTCTCAGGGCGCCTGTCCAGGCAAAGATGGTTGCCACGGAATTGGTAGATGTTTCCTCTCCCTTCAGATGCTTATAGTAGTGTCTCTGCACGGTACCATGGGCAGCCTCGTACTCTGTCGTTCCATCCGGGGCAACTAAAACAGAAGTCATCATGGCAAGAGACCCAAATGCAGTGGCTACCATATCGCTCATCACGTCGCCGTCATAGTTCTTGCAGGCCCAGATATAGCCGCCCTCAGAACGGATTACTCTGGCAACCGCATCATCGATCAGGGTATAGAAGTACTCAATCCCTGCCTGGTCAAACTTCTCCTTATACTCTGCATCAAAGATCTCCTGGAAGATATCCTTGAAGCTGTGATCATATTTCTTGGAGATGGTATCCTTGGTGGCAAACCAGAGATCCTGATTTGTCTCCAGGGCATAATTAAAGCAGGACCTTGCAAATGACTCGATGGACCTGTTTAAGTTATGCATTCCCTGCAGGATGCCGGGGCCATCGAATTCATGGATCACTTCTCTGATCTCAGTGCCATCTTGACCGGTAAATACCAGCTCAGCCTTGCCGGCTCCGGGAACCTTCATATCCACAGCCTTATAGACATCACCGTAGGCATGTCTTGCAATTGTGATGGGCTTCTTCCAGGTCTTGACCGTCGGCTCGATCCCCTTCACCACGATGGGCGCACGGAAAACCGTACCATCAAGAATCGCACGGATGGTCCCGTTGGGGCTCTTGTACATTTCCTTCAGATCATACTCCTCCACTCTGGCCGCATTGGGGGTGATGGTGGCACATTTTACCGCAACACCATACTTCTTGGCGGCATTAGCCGAGTCAATAGTCACCTGGTCCCGGGTCTCATCCCTGTATTTTAATCCCAGATCATAATACTCCGTCTTAAGGTCAATGAAGGGCAGGAGAAGCTCATCCTTGATCATCTGCCAGAGGATCCTGGTCATCTCATCTCCATCCATCTCAACTAAGGGGGTTGTCATCTTTATCTTATCCATCTTTTTCTCCTTTCAGATGTTATGCTTTTTCTCATAAGTATATAAACATAATGAATAACTACTCAGAACCAAACCTCAGATGTGCCATACTACGTATGTCACCCGTGCATTCTGCACTCATATCTGAGGTTGTATGACTCTCGCCATATGGAATTTGAATTAAATAATCCCTTACAAGCAAGCTTGACGGTCTTTTTTATTCAAATTCCGCATGGTTCTGAGTAGTTACCATGCAAATTATAAATCAAACACTATACAAATTGCAAGTTTTTTAGAATTATAATTCATTTCTCTTTTTATGACTATTCCGCTGTTTATTTGAGTTTTGTCATATTTCAGTCAGTCACAGTTCCTCACTGTCAAGCACAATGGTAAATGGTCCGTCATTAACCAGCTGCACCTTCATATCCGCGCCGAAGTCTCCGTGCCGGACTGTCTCCACCCTCTTTTTACACTCCTCTATGAACTCCAGGTAAAGTTTCTCCGCCTCGGCCGGATCCCCGGCCTTGATAAAGCTTGGTCTGCGCCCCTTCCTGCAATCCGCCAGGAGGGTAAACTGTGAAACCACCAGAATCTCGCCTCCAACATCCTCGATGGACAGGTTGGTCTTGCCCTGGTCATCCTGAAAGATCCGCAGATCGATCATCTTTTTGGCGACTTTTTTTACCGTATCGGTGTCATCTACCATGGCTGCGCCAAGAAGTACCAGGTATCCCTGGCCAATCGAGGCGGTTACCTGACCTGCTATGGTTACGGACGCTTCTTCCACTCTCTGTATTACTGCTTTCATAGTCTTCCTTTCTTTTTTTCCTGTCTGTTTCCAATTACAGCGTTAAAGATTGTTATCAGACCCATATCTTTGATTATCTGAGTCCTTTTTTCATACTCAGAACTTATCATACATATATTATTACAAATCTCCCTGAGAGACAATCCCCATGCCCCAGCAAAAACTTGAATCCGAACTGAATCTCTCCTTAAGTCTTCCGGTGGAGGAACGGATGAAATGTGCTCTTCTCTGCTCGGGATACGATGAAATCTCCGACCGCTGGAGATTGATTCTGCTCTACCAGGGTTCCCTGGAAGATGTGCGCAGGTCTGTTCCTTTCAACTACGTCCCCCTTCTGGGTCCCTATGCCATCATTGATATTGCCACTGAGGATATCGAGGCCCTCATCCGCTTCCCCCAGATACTCTATCTGGAATTGTCAAGACCCCTCTATCTCAGTGTCACAACCGGTCTGGCGGCATCCTGCATGGATGCCGCCCCCTATAATTTTAGTTCTAATCCCTCCGAAGCCGCTGAAGAACCCGGCTTTGATGTAAATCCCGATGCAAATCCGGGTTCCGAATCTGCAGCTGGCTCATCCCCTCTCTATGGCAGGGGCACCCTCATCGCCATCCTGGATTCCGGAGTCGACTTCCGCCATCCGGATTTCCGTCATCCGGATGGGAGAACCCGCATCCTGTCCTACTGGGACCAGAGCCTGCCCTATGACGGGGTAAATCCCTACGGTCTGGGAAGAATTTTTTCAGAAGAGGACCTGAATGCAATATTGGACGGTTCGTCAACAACTTCTCATGGTACTTTCCATGATTCTGCCGTCCCTGATTCTGCTTTCATACCAGCGATTGACAGCAATGAAAATGTGAATATGACCGCATCTGCTGCTAACTATGCCCCCGCCCCGGATCTTTCCGGCCATGGCACCCACGTGGCAGGCATCTGCGCAGGGAACGGCAGGGTCAGCGGCGGCAGGTATCACGGTGTGGCCCCGGAGGCCTCCCTTCTGGTCGTTCGGATGGAGCAGGCACCGGGAAGGCCGGGCTTCTATCACACTGATTATGCCAGCCTCATGATGGGGGTGGACTATGCTGTCCGTTACAGCCAGGATGCAGGAATGCCCCTGGCGGTCAATATCAGCTACGGATCTAACGACGGAGCCCACGATGGCAGCAGTCTGATTGAACAGTTTATAGAAAACTGCATCTATTACGGGAAGAATACCATCACCATCGCCACAGGCAATGAAGGTCTGTCCCGCAGGCACAGCAGCGCAGTGATCAGCAGCAACATCAGCCCTGGCTCATCATCTGCAAGCGGGCAGTTTCCCTTCAGCATCGCACCGGGGGAGAGCAATCTTTATCTCCAGCTGTGGAAGAATCCCGTAGATGAGTATAATTATCAGTTAACTGCCCCGGACCAGGAGAGCATAATGATCTCCGGTCAGCCGGGAATCTATCAGTATAGCCTTGGCCAGACCACCCAGGCACAGGTAAATGTACAGGTATCCATCAGCCAGTCAACTCCCTACCAGACCAGGCAGGAGCTGTTTATCAGCTTCAGCCCGGATATGCTGCAGGAGGAGGCAGATGATTTGTCTGATTCTGACTATGGAAATGCAGAAACTCCTGCACTTTCCTCTCTTCTGCCGGGAATCTGGACTTTCAGCATCATTCCGGTCACCGTCAGGGATGGAACCGTCAACCTCTGGCTTCCCTCAAGGGAAGCCACCAATGCCGCCACAGGCTTCCTAAACCCCGGCAGTGAGCTGACTCTCACTATCCCATCCAGCGCAAAAAATGTAATCAGTGTCAGCGGTTATGACAGCAGCACGGAAGTCTTTGCCTCCTTTTCCGGCCAGGGCTGGGCCAGTCCGCCCTGTGTTCAGCCGGCTTTAAGCACCCAGGGCTGCAATCACCCTCTCTATAGCAAACCGGACCTCTGCGCGCCGGCTGTCAACATTCTCAGTACAGCACCCGGAGGAGATTACAGCATCAAGACCGGCACCTCCATGGCTGCCCCATTTGTCACGGGAGCCTGTGCCCTGCTGATGGAGTGGGGCATCGTGAGGGGAAATGATCCTTTTCTCTTCGGAGAAAAAGTCAAGGCAGCCCTTTGGAAGGGTTCCAAAGGGCTGCCTGCCTATAGAGATTACCCCAATCAGGCTGTGGGATGGGGAAAACTCTGCTTATCCAATTACATCGCTCATATCATATAATCCGGCGGGCTGATCTTTCAGGAAGATGGCTGCCTGGATAGCTCCCTTGCCGAAGACGGCTCTGGAATATGCGGTGTGCTTAAACTCAATCACTTCATCGGTTCCGGCGAAGATCACCTCATGCTCGCCCACGATGGTTCCTCCGCGGACTGCAGATATGCCGATCTCCTCAGCCGGTCTTGACATCCTGCGCTGGCTCCGGTCATACACGTAATCATACTTGCCGCCGGCTGCCTCGTTGATGGCATCTGCCAGAGCGATGGCAGTTCCGGATGGAGCATCCAGCTTTCTTCTGTGATGCTTCTCCACGATATCGATGTCAAAGCCTGCCTGGCCTAAAACAGCCACGGCTGCGCGCACCAGCTTGAGCAGGGTATTGACACCCAGGGACATATTGGCAGAACGCAGAACAGCCACCTCCCTGCTCACCTCATTAAGATGGGCAAGCTGGTCTTCGCTTAATCCTGTCGTACACTCTACCAGGGGAATCTTCTTAGCTCCTGCATAATCCAGCACTGCATCCACTGCCGCAGCCGCGGAAAAATCGATGATCACATCCACGTCCACGTCCACATCCTCGAGAGAGGTATAAACCGGGAAGGAAGCCTGCTCAACCGCTTTGACATCCACGCCGGCTGCTACCTCTACCTGATCCATATCCTTAATCAGATCACAGATCACATGGCCCATAAAGCCATTACATCCATACATTAATACTTTCGTCATAATAATCTCCATTCCGCCGCCTTGGCGCACGGCACAAATATTGCTTAAGCCAGCTCAATCCCCGCACCAATCATGGCCTTCTTCAGGCGCTCTGTGTGCTCCGGCTCCATCTCGGTAAGAGGCCTTCTGAGCTTGCCGCCGCAGATGCCCATAAGCTCCAGGGCCTTCTTCACGGGAATCGGATTCACCTCACAGAAGAGGGCGTGGATCAGCTCAAGATACTTAATCTGCAGATCACGGCTCTTTTCCACATTGCCTGCAAAATACTCAGCACAGATGTTGTGGGTCTCCTCCGGGAGAATGTTGGACAGGACGGAGATGACACCCTTGGCTCCAAGAGAGAGCATGGGCACGATCATATCGTCATTTCCGGAATACACATCGATATCACCCTGGGTCTCATACATCAGATCTGCCGTGTGGGTCACATCCCCGGTGGCATCCTTGACAGCCACGATGTTATCAACATTCTTCACCATCGCAGCGATAGACTTGGCCTCAATCTTCACGCCGGTTCTTCCCGGAATATTATAGAGGATCAGAGGAAGACTGGTCTTAGATGCAATGTAACTGAAATGCTCAATCAGGCCCTTCTGGGTTGCCTTGTTATAATAGGGGGACACCAGCAGAGCGCCATCGGCACCTGCCTGCTCCGCTGCCTTTGTCAGGAAAACAGCGGTCTGCGTATCATTCGAACCGGTACCTGCGATGACAGGAATGCGCTTATCTACTCTGCTGACACAGTAACGGATTGCTGCGATATGCTCCTCATGATTCAATGTGGAAGCCTCGCCGGTAGTGCCGCAGACGATGATGGCATCGGTTTTATTCTCAACCTGGAAGTCAATCAGCTTGCCAAATCTGTCATAGTCCACATTATAATTGTCATCAAATGGTGTGGCGATCGCTACACCTGTTCCTGTAAATATAGCCATAATCCTGTCCTTTCTTTTTGTCTTTTGCTCTTTTATCTTGCTCATATGCCCTATGTTGGAAGAATTCTGCTTCATCAATCAAAGCAGATAGCGGGCATTACATAATTGCAGACATCCGCTGGAAACCGCCTGATATTTCACGGCAGTATCACCGCATCCCCTGCCTCTTTCTCTGTCGATATATTATAGACACAGTCCGCAATCTCCATGAATCCCTCCGGAAGATTCCGTCCGGTGAGGATGATATCCATGGAGTCGCCTCCGCTTAAGACCAGCTCTTTAAGCCCTCCGGCATCGATGATGCCGTAATCAATCAGTCCGAAGATCTCATCGAGGATCAGCATATCGCACTGGCCGGTACCCAGAACCTTCTTGGTATAGAAGAGAGCCGTCTGTATATTATCCAGCTGCTCCCTCTGCTCTTCCGGGCTCAAATCTGAAAAATTACAGCTTTCCCTCTCAAAGCGGAAGATCTGAAGCTCAGGCTCCAGCTTCTTAAGAAAATCCACGGTATTGCTGTGCTTCCCCTTGAGGAACTGCACCATAATCACCTGCTTGCCCTGACCTGCGGCACGAATACCCAGCCCCAGAGCTGCCGTCGTCTTTCCGCGTCCTGTTCCATGATAAATCTGTATACTTCCGTCCATAACCTGACCTTTCATCTTTTGGTAATTCAAATCGGAATCTGATGTATGATATCAGCACAGTTACAAGTATGCAAAAATCCATCAAGTCGATAATATTGCGCTCATCATATCACATTTTCTGCGAAAAATCTACATAATTATTCACCAAACATTCTAACCTCTTCGTCCCTTCCATAAACCAGGAAGCCATCATATCCCTGCTCTTCCAGACGGTTCAGGAACTTACCCAGCTTTTTTGGCTTAATAAATAATGCCGTATCGTATGTAGCCCTGAGCTCCTCGGCGGTCCTGACAGCCCCCTCGATCTCCTTCTCATCATGGAGAACAACGATCTTCTTAGGCTTATCCGGGAGGGCTTCCTTCTTATCCATAAGAATGCTGAATATCCGCTCGAATCCGATGGAAAAGCCGACTGCCGGAATCTGCTCCCTGACAAATTTGCCGATCAGGTTGTCATAGCGGCCGCCTCCGGCGATGGAAGACCCGAAATCCAGGGACTCAATCTCGAATACTGTACCGGTATAGTAACCCTGGCCGCGGACCAGAGTCATATCGTAAACCACACTGTAGCTGCCCTGGGCAAGGCTATTAGCCGTGTCGATGATCCAGGACAGGGTATCCACATGCTCCGTATCCTTGCAGATGGTCTTCACATAATCCAGAGTAAAGGGTGCGTTGGATAAAAGTTCCATGAAGCGGGCGACTACATCCTCATCATAGCCCTTATCCGCAAGCTCCTTCCTGACGCCCTCCGGCCCGATCTTGTCCAGCTTATCAAAGGAAATGCTCACACTGTCCAGCTGGTCCTCCTCAAAGCCCACGGAAAGGAGAATCTCCCGGAGGATCCTCCGGTCATTCACCTTGATCTTGAAGTTCTTAATCCCGATATTAAGTAGGGCCTTGGCCGTGGTGTGCATGAGCTCGATCTCGCAGGCCGGGGAATCGGAACCCAGGATATCAATATCACACTGCATGAACTCTCTTAACCGTCCCCTCTGGGGACGCTCTGCCCGGTAAACCTTATCAATCTGGATTACCTTGAAGGGGGCCGGCAGCTTGGCCCGGTTATTGGCATAATATCTGCTAAGAGGCAGGGTCAGGTCGTAGCGCAGACCCATGTCGGCAATCCCGTCCGTATCTCCGGCAGCGATGGCCTTCTTCAGCTTGTCCCCCCTCTTCATGATCTTGAAGATCAGATTCAGATTATCTCCCCCCTCGCTCTTATCCAGGTTCTCGATATCCTCTATGATGGGGGTAAATATCCGCTGAAAACCGCAGTTCTCATAGGTCTCACAGATCTTCTTCTGGAGATAATCTCTAAGCTCCGCCTCTGCAGGCAGGTAATCATTGGTTCCCTTAACCGGTGTTATCTTCATATATATTCTCCTCATTATCCTATTATCTATCAAACATAACTCTTTGCATTATAATGACCAGAATGAAAACTTGCAAGTTATTTCAATCATTTTCTCAGAAATCTTTGTTTTTTCCCACTAATTCCTGTCTATTATCTAAAGAAGACAACCGGGCCTGCGGTACAGATGCTCTCAGGCTATCCTGTACCGCAGGCCTGATAAAAAAGTCTGAAATCACAGGTGGTCAGCTTACACTGCCTGAATCCGCCACCCTCCGATTCAGGCTCATCCCGTCATCTATATACTCCATCTTATTCACAGATACTTCGTAGGCCACCCGGTTGACAACCCGGTCATCTCCCACTCTCTTCTGATAATCCCGGCTCTGGATCCGGCCCCAGAGTTGGATCCGGCTGCCGATCTCCAGCTTGCCGGCATATCTGGCATTCCTCCCCCAGCATATGCAGGGGATGTAATCTGACTTGCCGTAAGCCCGGTTGACCGCCAGGAGAATATCGGTAATCTCCCGGCCCAGGGGAGTGGTGCGGTAGACCGGTTCTTTGCAGATATAGCCATCCAGATAGATGGTGTTGGGTCTCCGGTTGTCTAAGGTCTCCAGAATCTCCGCCTCCCTCACAAAAAGGGAGAGAACAAGGTGATTTCTGTTATTCTCATGCTTATTATAGGATCTGAACTGACCCCTGGCCTCCATATATTTGCCGATGCAGGGCTTGCTGACATCGACCAGCCGGTCCGAAATCAGAAGCGGAATGATATCGCTGGAATGACTCAGCCGGTTTACCTTCAATGAAACTAAGTAGAATCCCTCTCCGAATACATCATGGCTGTACTCAAACTCGGAAATAATCTCTCCGGCCACAACTGCCTGGTTATTTTTCAAAACTTTCTCTGTCATGTTAACTCCTTCCCGTATGTAAAACAGTTTTCTGTATACATATATTTATTCACCAGCTCTCTAAAATATGAGTGTTTTTTTATATTTCCCGAAGCAAGTAGATTTTTTCTTGTTTCTTTATCTTCTTTGTGCTAAAATGTTTTCGTTTGTGTTTATATATCAGTTTATAACGGGTAAAATGTGCTGCGGCCGCAGCAGGTGATTGATGAATATACAGAAAGAAGGTTTCTTATGAAAATATCCAGAGAGGATGTCCGCAATGTGGCGATCATCGCCCATGTTGACCATGGCAAGACGACCCTGGTAGACGAGCTCTTAAAGCAGAGCGGAACATTCAGAGAACACCAGGATGTTGGTGAGCGGATTATGGATTCCAATGATATCGAAAGGGAAAGAGGTATCACCATCCTGTCCAAGAATACGGCAGTAAACTATGAAGGGGTCAAAATCAATATTGTCGATACACCCGGCCATGCTGATTTCGGTGGCGAAGTGGAACGGGTATTAAAGATGGTAGATGGGGTCATCCTTGTGGTGGATGCCTTTGAGGGTCCCATGCCCCAGACCAAGTTTGTCTTAAAGAAGGCCCTGGAGCTCAACCATCCGGTCATCGTCTGCGTCAACAAGATCGACCGGCCGGAAGCCAGACCTGAGGAGGTCATGGATGAGGTACTGGAGCTCTTCTTAGAGCTTGATGCCGGGGATGACCAGCTGGACAGCCCCTTCGTCTACGCCTCCGCCAAATCAGGAATCGCCATGCTGGAATTAAACGAGCACGGCACCGACATGCGGCCACTGTTTGAGACCATCATCAAGCATATCCCGGCTCCCGTGGGAGATCCGGATGCTGACACCCAGGTGCTCATCTCAACCATCGATTATAATGAATACGTCGGCCGTATCGGCATTGGCAAGGTGGAGAACGGCTCCATCCGTGTCAATCAGGAGGTAGCCCTGGTCAACCATCATGACCCCGACATGTACAAGAAGGTCAAAATCAGCAAGCTTTACGAATTTGCGGGACTGAATAAGGTGGAAGTGAAGGAAGCTACTGTGGGCTCCATCGTGGCTATCTCCGGAATCGCCGATATCCATATCGGTGATACCCTCTGCGACCCCGAGAACCCCCAGTCCATCCCCTTCCAGAAGATCTCCGACCCGACCATCGCCATGCAGTTTATCGTAAACGACAGCCCGCTGGCCGGCCAGGAAGGCAAATATATCACATCCAGGCACTTAAGGGACCGGCTCTTCCGGGAACTTAACACAGATGTCAGCCTCCGGGTGGAGGAGATGGAAGACAGCACTGACAGCTTCAAGGTATCCGGCCGGGGAGAACTCCATCTCTCCGTCCTGATCGAGAATATGCGCCGGGAGGGCTATGAATTTGCCGTCAGCAAGGCAGAAGTCCTCTACCGGACCGATGAGAAGGGCAAGAAGACAGAGCCCATGGAGATTGCCGTGATCGACGTCCCGGAGGAATTCTCCGGCACCGTCATCGAGAAGCTCAGCATCCGCAAGGGTGAGCTGCGCAACATGAGCATGTCCGGCACAGGCTACACCCGCCTGGAGTTCTCCATCCCCTCAAGGGGCCTGATCGGATATCGGGGTGAATTCATGACAGATACCAAGGGAAATGGTATCCTGAATACTTTATACGATGGGTACGGTCCATATAAGGGTGATATCCAATACCGCAAGCAGGGATCCCTGATTGCCTTCGAATCCGGCACGACCATCACCTACGGTCTTTTTAACGCCCAGGAAAGGGGCATCCTCTTCATCGGTCCCGGCGAGAAGGTATACTCCGGCATGATCGTCGGTCAGAATGCCAAGACGGATGACATCGAGGTAAATGTATGCAAGACCAAAAAGCTGACCAATACCCGGGCTTCCGGATCTGACGAGGCCTTAAAGCTGACCCCGCCCAAGATCTTAAGTCTGGAGCAGGCTCTGGAGTTTATCGATACCGATGAGCTGGTGGAAATCACTCCCAAGAACATCCGCCTGAGAAAGAAGATCCTTGATCCCACCGCAAGATACCGAGCCAAGAGAAATGCACAAAGCTGATTGCAACGAAGAAGCAGGGATATTCAGATAATTCCGTCTTGATAAATCCAGGCATGCAGCTGGTCTTAAAGAGGAAATGTCAGTATCTCTCCATCTGCTGAAGCAAAATATAGTTCACAAAGCTCCTCCATGACAACCCTTCCGCTGGTTGCCTCCGTGAGGAGCTTTTTTATCCTGTCCTCCTCATCCTGCGCAAAGAGGGCGGTGAGGGCCACCTGGTCTGTGTACTCCGTATCTACGGTACTTACATTGTTCTGGGCCAGAATATACTGGATCTTGCCCAAATCGGTGTAATCCGTCCTAAGCCTCATCTTAACTCCGGGAATCTTCTCAATGATCACCGAGTTCTTAATGCCCTCTCTGGCCGCCTCCGTGTAAGCACGGACCAGGCCGCCGGTCCCAAGCAAAGTCCCGCCAAAATACCGGGTCACCACGATCACGATATTATGGATCCCGCTGCCCAGTATCACCTCCAGGATGGGCTTGCCCGCCGTGCCGCTGGGCTCTCCGTCATCACTGGACCTGGTAAGAGGGGTCTGGTCTCCCACTGAGAAGGCAGAGCAATTATGCCTGGCATCCCAGTACTCCTTCTTAATCCTGTCAATAAACTGCTGGGCCTCCTCCACGGTAGAGACACTGGCCACATGGGCGATAAAGCGGGACTTCTTCTCGACGATCTCCCCGCTGCCCCCCTGGTAAACTGCTTTATATGTTTTCATGATATTCCTTCCTATCCTTTATCTTATGTATAATCTTTCTCCCCCCCTGAAGAGGAGGGAGTCTCATTAACATGCTGATGAAACCAGCCAGTCATGGATGACATCCATTAAAGACACCGGCATGACAAGCCCCTCAGCGACCATCTGAAAAAGCGCCTTGGCCTCATGATAATCCTGGGTGATCCTGCTGATCTGACAGACATCAAAGAGCTCATCCTTAAGCTCTCTGATCTGGGTAATGCGAAGCCCATACCAGGCTGCACTTCCCCCCTCTTCTCCTGAAGGCGGCTTAATTACTCTTATTTCTTCTGGAGGTGATTTAAATCCTTCTACTTCTCCCGAAGTTGATATAATCCCCCCTTCTTTACCTGAAGGTGCTTTAATTCCTTTTACTTCTCCTGAAGGTGATTCAATAAGCTCATATCGCAGCCTGTATCCTCCGTATTCCGTGAGGATCTCGTGTTCCTCCTCCAGAATAATCTTCATACCTTAACCCTTTCTTTTGATATCATTGTACTGTATAAAACATCAATACATGACATAATTATACTGGCATGGAAGATTATTAAAAGGCAAATATTGGCAGTCTGCATGCACTTTTTTATACCTGTTCTGCCTGATTCTGACAGAATTTACTGTATTTATTTGCCATATTTGTCTGTCATACTACCATTTTTATGAAGATTTGATAGCAAAAAAAAGCACATCTTATCTATTGAAGATGTGCTTAAGGACGCTCTCCTTATCCGGCATATTCCCTGGACACTTCATCGTAGAAGGCTGCTGTAGCCGCATTGGTGTAGGGGCTAAGCCAAAAGAAGCCGATACCGAAGGTCAGCAGACATAAGAAGCCCCAACCGATGAAGCTTAAGTTCAGGCAGAAAAGACGCCATTTGTTGCCCTGCATCATAGCCATGGAGACCTCCATGGCTTCCTTGGCATCAATCTCCGGATTCTCCGCCATGATGAATCCTGCCATACTGTAGGCGAAGGATTTGATTATGCCGGGTACAATCAAAAGCAAGGTCCAGAGGAAGGTGAAGATTGCAATTCTGATCCTCAGCCATAAGGCCTTGCCGAGCATGGATGTCTTGGAGAAAATGTCCCCAAACCTGGCCTGCCTTCCATCAATCAGGTTCATATTAAACTGGATGAGGCCAAGACTGACGAAGGCTCCCACAATAAACTGGATGAGGCCGATGACAGCAACAACAGAGGCCACAGCAACAACAACGGCTGCAATCACTACCATAGCCTCAGAAGGAATATCCTCCGTCATCTGACTTAAGTTCCCGCCCTGATTGGCCACACTTCCGGTCACGGACTGGCCTCCGGACATAGTTACATTTGCTCCCAGAAGACCTGCCACGAAGGTGGTGCCCACTGCGGTAAGCCAGTTTCCACTCAGGGCCCGCCTTGCATCTGCCCTGAAATCTGCTGCTCTTTTCATATCTTTTGTCCTCCTCTTGTAATTCCTGAATACTTATCCATTCACTGTTCTATTTCACTAATATACCGGTCAATACCATCTGCAATTCCCTCAGCAATCAGCTGCTGGTAATCCTCGGTGCTCATCCTGGCATCCTCCTCCGGATTGCTCATACAGCCCATCTCCACGATGGTACAGGGAACCTGAGCCCAGTTGATGCCGCTCATGGTATCGGTCTCCCAGACATACCGCCTCTCGGCGCCGGTCCGCCTGGTGGCCTCCTCGAAGATGGCATCGGCAAGAGCCCTGCTTTTTAAGTACAAAGATCCATTATAGGGGTTGTCCGGTGTCTGACAGATGGTCATCATGCCGGACACACTATGGTCATCGAGGCCATCGGCATGAATCCGCACAAAGGCATCCGCATGCTTTTCGTTGGCAATCTGAGCCCGCTCGCTGTTGGAGATATCCACATCGTTGCTCTCCCTGACCATCCTCACATTATAGCTCCGCTTCAGAAGTTCATCCCTGAGCTTTAAGGAAACCTCAAGATTAAGCTCATACTCCTCCAGGCCCGTGCGGACGCCGGTGGTTCCTGAGGAAACCTTGGGCTTGGTTTCAGAGGCTCCCGGCCCAATAGGCTCCTGGTCAGAATTCTGAACCCTCTGATGACCCGGATCGATGACGATTAAATGTCTGGATTCCTCCGACTCAGTCTCATCTTCCGACTCAGTTTCATCCTCCGATTCAGTCTCATCCTCCGAATTAGTATCATTCTCAGAATCATTATCCTGTTCCCCATACTCTGAGTTCTGGTCATCCTCCTCAGCATCTTTGACTTGCGTATCATTCTCAGCCTTCTTCTTAGCTGCCTTGTCTTTCTTTTCCTCTTCTTTCTGCTTTGTCTGACCTTCTTCTCGAATCTGCTCCGACTGGCCCTTATCCTGCTTCCTGCATCCGGCCAGGCAGTAAACAGCAGCCAGAATCAGAAGTAAAGTAATCAACATTTTTCGCATAGTGGTTATCCTTTTATGCTTTCTCCCTCCTGAAGCGAAAGGAGACTCATTCTTCCAGATAAATAAGTTTAGTTCATACTATATTATTATACTCATTCCATCAGAGAAATACAAGTCGAATATCCCCAGGCACACCTTTTTACATCATCTTCATATGATAAGGTATACCCAATTAAGGAGATTCATCATGAATTCAGATAGATACAGCTCTGCCCGCAGTCAGGG
>JAFUDC010000052.1 GCA_017459345.1 Eubacterium sp. | reverse complement strand
TTTTAATTGTCTTTTTATCCGATGTATCATAATTCCACTTTCCCCTAATCCGTCTCTCATATTGTAAAAAGCCAGAATACATGATTGCTTCCGGCTTTTTAAAAAACAGTTATAAATAATTACTTTCCAGCCATCTGGGCTGCAACTTCTGCTGCGAAGTCTTCCTGCTTCTTCTCGATTCCTTCGCCTGTTTCCATACGAACAAACTTCTTGATCTTGATGCTGGCACCTGCTGCCTTGGCAACCTCTGCCACGTACTTGTTAACCGGCTGCTTGCCGTCTTCTGCCTTAACATATACCTGGTCCATCAGGCAGATCTCTTTGAGCTCTTTGTTAAGACGTCCCTTAACCATACCCATGATAATCTTGTCGTTAGCATCCGGCTTCTCATTGCGGGCTGCTGCTGCAAGGATTTCTTCCTCTTTCTTGAGGTAATCCTGATCTACCTCAGAACGGTCTGTATATCTGGGCTTCATGGCTGCGATCTGCATACAGAGGTTCTTAGCCATCTCTTTCACATCATCATTTACAACGTCAGACTCTACGTCCAGTAAAACGCCGATCTTTCCGCCCATGTGTGTGTAGGAAGCGATGAAACCAGCCTCTTCCTTCATCTGCTCGAAGCGGCGGATGTTCATGTTCTCACCGATGACTGCGATCTGAGCAGCTAATGCTTCCTTGACCGTCTTGCCCTCTTCGAACTTCCAGCTTTCCGCAAGGAAAGCGTCAATATCTGCTGCCTTGGTCTCAAGAGCCTGCTCTGCAACCTGGGCAACATAAGCCTGGAACTTCTCATTCTTGGCAACGAAGTCTGTCTCGGCGTTAACCTCAACAGCTACAGCATCCTTGCCATCCTCGGATACGATAACCTTAACGATACCTTCTGCTGCGATTCTTCCAGCCTTCTTCTCAGCTGTAGCAAGTCCTTTTTCTCTTAAGAACTCGATAGCCTTATCAAAATCACCGTCTGTAGCTGTAAGAGCCTTCTTACAGTCCATCATGCCGGCGCCTGTCATCTCACGTAATTCTTTTACCTGTTTTGCTGTAATAGCCATGATTGATCCTCCAACTGCTATAATTTATGCTTCTTCTGCCTCGGCTTCCTCGGAAACCTCTGCGTCCTGACCCTGGTTGCCTTCGATTACTGCATCTGCCATCTTGGAAACGATCAGCTTAACTGCACGGATAGCATCATCGTTGCCCGGGATAACGTAATCTAATTCTTCCGGATCACAGTTTGTATCGCAGATACCTACCAGCGGGATACCCAGTGTGTGAGCTTCCTGGATGCAGATTCTCTCTTTTCTCGGATCGACAACAAAGATCATATCCGGGACATCCTGCATCTCTTTGATTCCGCCAAGGTTCTTCTCCAGCTTCTCCTGCTGCTTTTTCAGTTTGATAACTTCTTTCTTGGGAAGCACATCAAATGTACCGTCCTCTTCCATAGCCTCAATCTTCTTAAGCTGGGCAACACGGCTCTGGATGGTCTTGAAGTTTGTCAGCATACCACCTAACCATCTCTGGTTAACATAGTACATACCGGATCTCTCGGCTTCGTTTCTGATGGTATCCTGGGCCTGCTTCTTGGTTCCTACGAAGAGGATCTTGCCGCCGTCAGCTACACACTGCTTTACTGCTTCGTATGCATCGTCAACCATACCAACGGACTTCTGTAAGTCGATGATATAGATGCCGTTACGCTCTGTGTAGATGTAGGGAGCCATCTTAGGGTTCCATCTTCTGGTCTGATGTCCGAAATGAACACCGGCTTCAAGTAACTGTTTCATTGAAATAACGCTCATAGTGATTCTCCTTTTTTGTTATTCCTCCGCCATCTTCCCCTTCCTCGATCCACTCCATAATCCCCGCTGCATCAGCCGAAGGCTTAAACTTAGCAAATGTAACGGAAATCACGCTTTTTGGAGCACAGCAATCGACAGAATCCGATGGCGTGTTTCATTTTGCCGAATGGTAGTATACCATAGCCTTGTATACATTGCAAGTAATTTTTGCTGCAATTAACACAATTTATGAATAACCATTCATACCTTTACTTTTTTTCACTCTTTTATTTTACAGATTGTAATAATACTCCTTCATCATCCTGGCCATATTGACCCGGCGCTGACCCAGGAGGTCCTCCACGCTCTTCTTGTCGGCCTCAAAGATCCCCTCCGGAATTCCGTGGGCAGCGAGGGATGCGGCAATCTCCTCCTGGCTCAGTATATCCAGAAGCTTCTCCTTGTAATCAGCAGGAGCACTTCTCTTTACAATGGCTTTAACCTCTCTGGGAATATAGCTGATATTGCCCACCTGACCGTAGATTTCCCTGGTCTTGAATCCGCATTTTTCCAGATAGGCCTTGGGCAGAATCTGGTAGGATTCGGGTTTGCCGGCAAAAAGATCGCGCATGCTGATCTCTTTGCTGTATAAGGCATTGGTTCCCGCTGCACACTGGGCTGCCGAGAAGGCAAGGAAGGGTGCTGTCCGGGCAGTTGTGCTGGCATATCTGGCAGGCAGTACATTCTCAAAGAAATCATCAGAAAGACGGAGCTCTTCAATCTGTTTCAGGTATGACTCAAAACCTGCTGCCTGAATCTCTGCATAATCCTTCATCACAATGCTGTCCGGTGAATTCTGATAATGCCCGGTCAGCAGGCACATGGTCATCCATCGTCCGATAAGACCAGCCTTCTTCTCAGGGCTGATCCCCTCCTGATCCATCATCAGATACATGGCATAGCAGTAATTGACCAGGGACTGGGAGTAAAGTAATCTGCCGGAGCAGTAGCCTGCCTGATCTAAGGCATCGATAAATCCTCGGAAATTCTTCTCAGAGATAAAGGCCAGTACCCCATCAGAAAGTTTCTTAAAAGATTCCTCGGAAAGCTTCTTTGATATGCTTCCCTTATGAGATGTCTTGCCGGAGAGCAGGTTAACCAGATCGCTGACCTTGCTCTTGCCGAAATAAGCAATCAGAACCACCTTAAGCAGATCTGCATAGGAAGGAATATAGGGGAAGCTGTTGCCGCCGGCAAGCCACTCTAAAGATTTACCGTACTCAGTTCCCATGAATTCTGCCTCATTGCTCTTAAGGGCCTCCATGAAAGAAGGTTCCTGAAGCAGGTGACAGAAATAGTCGATGCTGTTTCTGATCTTATCTCCCTTGAACTGTTCATTAACGGAGATCTTGGACATGGCAAAGTCTTCCTGATTAAGAGGCTTGCCCTGGAGATTGATCCGGATGAATATCTCCGATACCACATCGATATCCAGAAGGAAGGACAGCTCAACAATACCCACCTGATGCTTGGTTATACCCCGCAGCTGGTCAACCGCAGTCTCCAGAAGAGAGGAATCAGCCTCAGGATTGGCATCCTTATACTTCTTTTCGAACTTCCTGTAGGAAAAGTCCTTCTTAAAGAGGGTGGAGATATCGGGAATCCAACAGGGCTTCTCCTCATAGGAACCATCATTGACGGCAAAACGCTCTTCCTCCTCACCGGCCATGGGGTTAAAGGCAATCTTAATCGGATAGGACCGGTACTGGTCATCCAGCACTTCCCTGCCCAGAAGCGATGCCATGAGGGCAGTCACCCTCTGCTGACCGTCAATCAGAATTTTCTTGGTGCCGCCTTTCCCGAAATTACGCAGCTTGACCTGGGAATTCTGCCACACGATCAGGTAACCGATGGGATAACCCTCATAGAGGGAATCGATCAGGTCCCTGACCTCCGTACCTTTCCAGACAAAGGGCCTTTGCAATTCCGGAATCGCAATCTGACCGCTTTCTACATTATTCAATATGCTGTTGACCGAATACTGGGTTATCTTGTAATTATCAGCCATGTCCTATAATCTCCTTTGTTCACTGCTTCATCTTCTTCAGTTCATCAAAAACAACATCATTGAGTACTTTTATATAGGTTCCCTTCATGCCGGAAGAACGTGATTCGATCACACCGGCACTTTCAAACTTTCTCAAAGCATTGACGATAACGGACCTGGTAATCCCCACCCGGTCGGCAATCTTGCTGGCCACAAGGATTCCTTCCGTCCCGTCAAGCTCGTTAAATATATGCTGGATCGCTTCCAGCTCGGAAAATGACAGGGTGGATATGGCAGATTTCACAATAGTGATCTTTCTGGACTCCTCCGCATTCTCCTCGTTCACAGACCGCATCATCTCCAGGCCTACAACGGTTGTCCCATACTCGATGAGGATGATGTCATCTATCTCATACTGCTTATTCTTGCGATACATAAAGACAGTACCCAGGCGGTCTCCGGCAATATCTATGGGAGTGATCATGGCCTGGCAGCTGGTGATGTCCGGCGACTCAAATCCCAGAGTCTCCAGATTCACGTTCTCCTTGGTGGAAAGGACGCCCAGAATCCTCTCATTAAGCAGAGGATCTATATAGCCTCCCACCTCATCGGTAATCAGCTCGTTGATGGGGTCGATATCTATCCGGTTCTTGATACCCAGAACCTTGCCCTTACGGCTGATCACCAGCACATTGGACTTCAGGATATCGCTTAGCACATCACATATATCATTGAAAACTACTTTATGATTGCTGGTATTATGCAACAAATTATTGATCTTTCTTGTTTTATCTAACAATTGAACACTCATAACCTACACGTACCTTCTCTTTCAAACTTCAACATAATTCGATATATAATGTCTATTTTAGATATTTTACCACATAATTCAGACAATAACAACAAGATTATGGGTAATTTATTTATTTGAAGAAATAAACATAATAATTCATGAAATGAGGATAGATTCCTGCCAGATAAAGAAAGAGTGTACAAACATCCCATGTTCATACACTCTTCATATAATTCTATAATGATATCGTCTTAATTTCAGATACACTCTTAAGAATGTGTTCCAGTTATCTCTTTCATGCTTCAATTGGATTCGTCTCTGTCCTCGCTATACCCGCACTCCACATTGGCACAGACATTCTTCTTCCCCTTTTCTACCATATATCCTCCGCACTTGGGGCAGGCTTTGGCAGAAGGCTTCTGCCAGCTCATAAAATCGCAGTCAGGGAAACCGATACAGCCATAGTACTTACGGCCCTTCTTTGTCTTCTTTAAGACAATATCCTTGCCGCATTTTGGACAGTTGATTCCAATCTTCTCATAATAAGGCATGGTATTCTTGCATTCCGGGAATCCCGGGCAGGCAAGGAATTTACCATGGGGTCCATACTTGATCACCATGTTTCTGCCGCAGTTTTCACAGACCTCATCGCTGACCTCATCGGCGATCTCCACAGAATCCAGCTCCCTCTGGGCAGCCTCCACCGCCTCATTCATATCGGGATAGAAATTCTCGATGATGGTCTTCCACTTCACCTTGCCCTCCTCAATCCCGTCGAGAAGAGATTCCATATTGGCGGTAAAGTTGACGTTGACTATAGATGGAAATCCCTGCATCATCATGTCATTGACTGCTTCCCCGAGCTCCGTGATATAGAGATTTTTATTCTCCTTTACAATATAGCGGCGGCCGAGTAAGGTTGTGATTGTGGGCGAATAGGTACTTGGTCGTCCTATGCCAAGCTCTTCCAAAGCTCTCACCAGAGAAGCCTCTGTATAATGTGCCGGAGGCTGGGTGAAATGCTGGGTCGGCTGCAGGTCCTGTAAGGTCAGGACTGAATTCTCAGACAGCTTCTTTAAGGCGGCATTCATGGTTGACTTTTCACTGTCATACTGATATACCGTCAGGAAACCTTCAAACTTAACCCGGCTGGCAGTCAGATTGAATACATAATCTCCTGCCCCGATCTGAACACTAAGCGTCTCGTAAACAGCATCTGCCATACGGCTTGCCACAAACCGCATCCAGATAAGCTGATAAAGCCTGAAGAGGTCCCTGGACAGCTGGTCCTTAACGATAACCGGAGACAAGGAAGAGTTGGTCGGACGAATGGCCTCATGGGCATCCTGAATTCTGGAATTAGACGTCTTTCTGGCTGCTCCCTTCCCTTCCAACTCCTCTCCATACTGGTCTCTGATATACTCTCTGCAGTTTCTGTCAGCCACCTCAGATATACGTGTCGAATCCGTACGCAAATAAGAAATCAGACCGATGGTTCCATGGCCTTTGATGGGAACACCTTCATAGAGCTCCTGGGCAAGCCGCATGGTCTTCTGGGTTGACATATTCAACTTCTTAGAAGCTTCCTGCTGCAAAGTGGAAGTGGTAAATGGCAGAGGCGGTTTCTTATGACGCTCCCCCTTTTTAATCTCCTTTATCTCAAAAGGCAGTTTGGAAATCTCATCTATAAATGCCTGGGCTTCCTCTGCATTATGAATCTCGATCTTCCCCTTACTGTCTCCGATAAAACGGGCATTGAGAGGCTTCTTTCCCTCATCGGCAGTCAGATTAGCGTCCAATGTCCAGTATTCATTGGGGATGAAATCATTGATTTCCTGATCCCTGTCATTGATGATCCTTAAGGCAACGGACTGGACCCGTCCGGCACTCAACCCCCTCTTAATCTTTGCCCAGAGAATGGGGCTGATCTTATATCCAACCAGGCGGTCCAGCACTCGTCTTGCCTGCTGGGCATCAACCAGGTTCATATCGATATCTCTCGAATGTTTTATTGCATCCTTTACTGCATCCTTGGTGATCTCATTGAATGTAATTCTGCTGCAGTTTTTATCATCAAGCTTCAGAGCATGATAAAGGTGCCAGGAGATTGCCTCTCCCTCCCGGTCAGGGTCAGTTGCAAGGTAGACTTTATCCGCCTTCTTCACTTCCTTACGAAGCTGAGCCAGGATATCCCCCTTACCGCGGATCGTGATATACCTGGGTTCGTAGTCATTATCCACATCGATACCCATGGTGGACTTGGGAAGATCCCGGACATGTCCGTTTGACGCGACAACTTTATATGTTTTACCTAAAAATTTCTGGATTGTCTTCGCCTTAGCCGGCGACTCCACAATCACTAATTTGGACGACATTACTTGTTACTCCTATATATAAATGGCAGTTTTCCATAAAACAATTATCAATGATACACTATTTCATTTTTTGATGCAAGTATTATTTTTTATCTTCTTTCTTAAGTCACAGGTGTCAGGCTTCTCAGATACACATTCTGGTTTGGCTGATAGATGTTTCCGGATGATTCGAGCTGAAATAACAGATGGGACAGCTTCCCCATCTCGTAACCGGAGGCAGCCAGAAGCCCGTCATAATCGATGGGATCCTTCTCATCGATCAGATTATAGACCTTCTGTTCTTCAATGGTCATGCTCATATTATTTCCGCCTGACCTGGCATCAGTTTCTGAATCATCAGTGCTGAATCTGACTAAGGAAAACCCTCCTGAGACCAGATACTCCACGATATCTTCAGGACAGGATACGGGAATTGCCCCATCACAGATCAGCTGATTTGTCCCCATGCTGTTGACATCTGTAACCCTTCCCGGAAGGGCAAAGACGGTTCTCCCCTGTTCAAGAGCCTGGTCCACCGTGATGAAGGTTCCGCTTCTCTTTCCTGCTTCCAGCACAAATACTGCATCAGATAGTCCGCTGATCAGACGGTTTCTTAAAGGAAAGAGGCCTGAATGATTAGGCACTCCCAGATTCCACTCGGATAAGACACCGCCTCTTTCATACATGGACATATACAGGTTAAAATTCTCCCGGGGATACATACTGTCAATTCCGCCACCCAGCACACCCAGAGTGTAACCGTTACCCTGAAGAGCTCCCCGGTGACTGCAGCTGTCTATCCCCTCCGCCAGACCGCTGATGATTTGTATTCCGTATCCGGCCAGGCTGAATGCGAATTGCTCCGCAATCCTTCTTCCATAGGGAGTAGCTTTTCTCGAACCGATCATAGCCAGACAGGGACGGTTCGGATCCGGCAGACAGCCTCTTAAGTAGAGGCCATAGGGAGGGTCAGGAAGATGACGGAGCCGGGCCGGATAATCGGGAGATTCCCAGTGGATGAATCTGGTATTTGTCTTAGCCAGTCTTTCCATGTCCTCTCTTACAGAATCTAAATTGCGGGATCTGAGAAAGGATTTCATCTGTTTCTCTTCAAGAATAAGAGACAGGTCTTTCTCGCCGGCCTGGTAGACAGCCAGCGGATTGCCAAAGAAGCTTAACAGTTTTTCCCTGGTGTTCAGGCCAACTGTTTTTATATTGACAAACCAGTACCATAAGAGGTCTGCAATGTTGGCCGATATCTGGTTTTTGTTAATGTCAATGTTCATTATTACCCTCACCTTCAAATATTTTTTATGGGAAAATATCTCATTTAACAGGGTTTTCATGGTTCACTGAATCAATCATCCTTTTTAAACACATAAGCTATTGATAATGGCTCCTGCTGATGGAAGTATATTCATTAAAACTTCTATTAATCGCCGGAAAAAGCAGCATTCCTGTAAAGCAGGGCCTCCTCCAGATGGGCTGTGCTGATATTCTCCTCTCCATCAAGATCAGCAATGGTTCTGGCTGCCTTGAGAATCCGGTAATAGGCTCTTCCTGATAAATGATAGTGCTTGTAGGCAGATGCCATCAAGCGTTCCCCCTCAGGGCTGAGCCTGCAGCATGTCGATATTTGGCTGGATGACAGCCTGCCATTAAAAGACCCGTTGGAGTCTTCTCCGATTTCTCCGTTTCGGATCTTCTGCCTCTCCCAGGCAGCGGCAACTCTTTTTCGAATGACTGCTGAGCTTTCCAACTCTTCCTTCTTCATCAGCACATCATATCCCACCTCCTCGCATCGCACGAAGAGGTCGATCCGGTCTCTCATGGGCCCGCTGATCTTCTGTTGATACCTGAGGATGTCTCTCCTGCTGCAGCGGCAGCGCTTCCTGTCCGGATAATATCCGCAGGGGCAGGGGTTGGCTGCCGCTATCAGAATAAAATCAGCCGGAAACTCTATATTGCGGTTGTTCCTGATCAGTCCGATCTTATGCTCCTCAAGAGGAACCCGGAGCATTTCCAGGACTTCCTTTTTATACTCAGGGAATTCATCCAGAAACAAAACTCCATGGTGGGCCAGGGATATCTCGCCGGGCAGGGGTTCCTGGCCTCCTCCAAACATCCCCATCAGGGTAACATTCTGAGATGGTGACCGGTAAGGCCTGTTTTCCACCAGATAAAAGCCTTTGCTGAGCAACCCTTTAACAGAGTAGATCATGGTAGTATCAAGCTTTTCCTCTATTGTCATCTCAGGCAGGATTCCTGAAAGACAGGAAGCCAGCATGGATTTACCCACTCCCGGAGGCCCGTCCATCATCACATTATGAAACCCTGCCGCCGCAATCTCCAGAGCCCTTTTGGCCAGTCTCTGCCCTTTTACTTCTGAGAAATCATGGTAACCATAGGCTGAATCATTCCTTGAAAAGTATAATATCCCTTTTTCTGCTGTGTCATCTGAATCAGGCAGGCATTCCCCTGTCTCCGGGTCAATGATAACTGCTTTTTTAAACTCTCTCCGGCTCCCCTTCAGGTGCTGATAAACCTCCTCCAGGCTCTTAAAGCCTACCGAAGTCATCCCATAGAGAAGAGAAGCCTCCTCCCGGTTCTCTTCCGGGACAAAGCACAGGTGATATCCCTCATTCCTGGCTGTCCTTATGATTGGCAGTACTCCATGGACAGGACTCAGACTTCCATCCAGAGATAACTCTCCAAGAAAAAGAATCCCCTGTGCACTGTCCGAAGGAATCAGCCTCATGGCCAGAAGAAGAGAAACAGCTATGGCCAGGTCAAACATGGTTCCGCTCTTCCTGATATCGCCGGGAGCCAGATTAACGGAGATCCTGCTGGGAGGCAGGTGGATTCCGCTGTTTTTCATGGCTGTTCTTACTCTCTCCTTACCTTCTTTGACCTCTGAGGACACAGAGCCGAACAGATTAAACATGGGCAGACCCTGGGAGATATCCGCCTCCACCTGAATCAGTATTCCCTCCACTCCCTGTACCATACCCGTCAAAACACTTGTTACCACTAATCATATCCCCCTTTCATACACATCTCTGCATCAGGATTAATCTCAGGAACAAATCACGAGAAGACCGGATCAGAGATCAAAATCAAATGGCTTATTTATTATTTTTTCAGTCAGCATACATTACATCTGATCTTTATCATATTAATCAATGTTCCGCTATATGATACCACTGAAATACACGGTACTATTTAATGTTATTATGACCAGATTTTTACAGCTATTTAATATGTAACATAATAACACAATCAATTATCAGATTCAAGTATTAATGTTATTTTTTTACATTTACAACAAAAAGAAAAAGACCACCGCATCTCGATGATCTTTATATTAATCAGTTATTGTGCCTGATTTTGTCTTTATTACGCAGTAAGAATAATAAAAAATCACGCATCCGGCAATTTAATTCAGTAAAATAACATTCGTTAAAAGAGGAGGATGATTACGTAATAATTGGGCATGAATCAAACCTGGTCTGATGTATCAAGCATTTTCTTCAGTTCGCTCATAAAGGTATTGACATCCTTAAACTCCCGGTAGACTGAAGCGAAACGGACATAAGCTACCTGCTCAAGCTTCTTGAGATGTTCCATGACAATCTCGCCGATAACCTTGCTCTCAATCTCTTTATAACCGAGATTGTAAATATCATTTTCAATCCTGTTCATGGTTTCTTCCAGTTTCTCCACAGATACAGGACGCTTATGACAGGCTCTCATAATACCTGCCATGATCTTGTTACGGTCATAGGGTTCCCTGGTCTGGTCTTTTTTAATCACGGTTAGTGGAATAATCTCCACCTTCTCATATGTGGTAAATCTTCTTCCACACTCATCACACTGCCGTCTTCTTCTGATAGAACTGTTATCATCTGCTGGTCTGGAATCAATCACTCTTGTATTATCGAGCCCGCAAAATGGACACTTCATCGCTTACCCTCCATAATATCAGGCTCTCATGAGGTTCATAGAATCAGTCACTCCCATGAAACATTGATCTGAACCTGACTTGTGCATAAATATCTGGGCTATATTACAGATTAACATCCTGGTATAGTATAGTATATCAAAAGATGCTGCGAAATGCAAATTCAGCCTAAAGGATCTTAGTGTCAGTTACAATCGGAATCTTTAATCAGAGGTCTTTGAAGCATTTCTTCTCGTCTATGTCCACCAGAATCACATCAGGTCCGATTCTTGCAACTGAACCAAAGGGAATGCAATACTCACCTTTTTTACCGATACAGCCAAAGTATTTACTCCCTGACGGTACATAAAGATTAGTGACACAGCCATCTTTCGCATTGATTCCAATATCACCGACACAGCCCAGACGTCTCCCGGTCTTACAATTGATGACTTCCATATCAGACAGCTCCCAAAATCTGATGCTCATATGATTTACCGTTTTATTTATATTATATGGATCTGCGCCGAATGTGGTTACCGGGATAATAACTATTTAAGTGAATAAGTCCAGCACCATGCGACAGGACAAGCTGTCATGCTTGCATGTAAAGCTGTCCTGGCATATGGTGCGACAAACAGTATCGAGCGGAGCAGTGAGCTGCGGAGCGAGATACTGTGGCGGATTGCGGG
>JAFUDC010000051.1 GCA_017459345.1 Eubacterium sp. | reverse complement strand
TATCGGGCAGTCGCCCGATAGCCTTGGACGATGGATCATCCAATTCAGCTCGTGCAAGCACGGCTGTATCTTCTGTTCCATCGTCCAGCCTGCCTGGCTCGTTGCTGCGTTAAATAGTTATCTACTGAAAAATAATCTTTGATGGACATTTGGCCGCGCAGGCTCCGCAGTTGGTGCATGTGCTGTAGTCGATGTGGGCGATATTATTCTCCACGGTGATGGAGCCGGTCTCACAGACCCTGGTGCACATCTTACAGCCAATACAGCCGACAGAGCATACTTCCTTGACCGGCTTGCCGAAGCCTTTGGAGCTGCAGTGTACCTTCACGCCTTCCTTTGAACTGCTGTAAGGAATCAACTCAATCAAAGCTTTCGGGCAGGTTGACACGCATTTGCCGCAGGCCACACATTTTTCCGGATCAACCACAGCGATGCCGTCAACCACATGGATGGCGTCAAAGTCGCAGACTTTGACGCAGGAACCAAAGCCGGTGCATCCGAACTCACAGGCCTTGGGACCGCCGCCTGGAACGCTGATGGCGGAGATGCAGTCTTCATTGCCGGAATAGATGTACTTGCTCTTGGCCTTCTCACAGGTTCCGGCACATTTTACAAAGGCTACCTGCTTCTCACCGGCGTCGGCCTCCACACCCATGATGGCAGCAATCTGCTCTGCCACGGGGGCTCCGCCTACCGGGCAGGCTCCCACCGGAGCCTCGCCCTGGGCGATGGCCTTGGCCAGGCCGTCACAGCCAGCATAACCGCAGCCGCCGCAGTTATTGCCTGGCAGACATTCTCTTACTGCCACTTCTTTTTCATCAACAGGAACTTTAAACTTCTCAGAGGCAATGCCCAGGAGGGCAGCGATAACAAGACCGGTACCTCCCACGACGACTGCCGCCAGGATAATTCCACTCATACTCATACTCTTCCCTCCTGTCAGATGATACCTGAGAATCCGAAGAAGGCGATGGACATCAGACCTGCGGTTACAAGAACCAGAGGCATGCCCTGCCAGGATTCTGAGATATCATTGTATTCCATTTTTTCACGTAAACCGGCCAGAATCACGATGGCAATCGTAAAGCCTGCTGCCGTACCGAAGCCATAGACTACGGACTGCAGAATATTGTAGCCATACTGTACTGCGTTAAGGGCCACACCAAGAACTGCACAGTTTGTTGTGATCAGGGGAAGGTAAACACCCAGAGACTCATAGAGAGCCGGCATGGACTTCTTTAAAAACATCTCAACAAACTGTACCAGACCGGCGATAACCAGGATGAATACAATGGTCTGCAGATACTCAAGCCCAAAGGTGGCCAGGATAAACTTGTAGATGCAGGCTGTCACGAAGGAGGCAATGGTGATGACAAAGATAACAGCCACCCCCATACCAAGAGCCGTATCAACCTTTTTGGATACACCCAGAAAGGGGCACAGACCAAGGAACTGGCTTAAGACAACGTTATTGACAATGGCTGAACCGATGATCAGTAATATTAGTGTTTTCATGCCTTCTCACCCTCCTTTTCCCTATGATCAGCTGCTTTACTTTCTGCAGTCTTTCCCTCAGTTTTCGCTTCTTTACTTTCTTCTGCTTTATCAGAGCTCACAGCTTCTTTCTGATCTTCCTTCTTAGCTTCTGCCTTACTATCTCCTGTTTCCTCCGCTTTGGCTGTTTCCGCAGTTTTGGCTGTTTCTTCCACAGCTGTCTGCTGTGCATCTTCCTCAACCTGGGCAGACTCTGCCGTTTCTGTCTCCTGTACACTTTCCCCAGCTTCTGCCGCTGCCTTGGGGGTATGGTTCTTGATCTTATTCTGAACCGCTACCATGCAGGACAGTACCAGGAAGGCACCTGGTGCCAGGATAAAGATGGTGATCGGAGTATATATGGATTCCGGAAGTACAGTCAGGTTAAAAAATGTACCTGCTCCCAGAAGCTCTCGGAGGGCGCCCAGGATGGTCAGGGCCATGGTAAATCCCAGACCCATGCCCAGGCCGTCAAAGAACGAGTTGATGGGGCCGTTCTTGCCGGCGAAGGATTCCGCACGTCCCAGAATAATACAGTTAACAACAATCAGAGGGATATATACGCCCAGGGCGTCATTCAATGTGGGAACGTAGGCCTGCAGTACGAACTGGACTACGGTTACCAGGGAAGCAATAACTACGATATATCCGGGAATCCGGACCCTGTCCGGGATAAAATTTCTAAGCAGGGAGATGATCATGTTGGAGAACATCAGAACCGCTGTAGTGGTAAGACCCATGCCAAGACCATTGATGGCGGAGGTGGTAACTGCCAGAGTAGGACACATACCTAGGGTCAGAACCAGGGTTGGGTTCTCACGAAAGAGACCGTTTAACAGTCTCTCAACAGGACTGTATTTATTCATCTGCGTTCCCTCCTTCCAATGTCTCAAAATAAGCGATGCAGCTGTTCATGGCACCTGTCACCGCCTTGCTGGTGATGGTTGCGCCGGAGATGGCGTCAATCTTGGCATCATCTGATGCACCAGACCCATCTTTTACCACATCAAAGGATTCCACCTGTTTTTCGTTGAACTGGGTTCCCCAGGAGCCCTCGCCCTTGTCGTTGGCATGCATGCCAAGACCGGCTGTCTCACCGATAGAGAGTACGGAGTAGCCGTTGACTGTACCGTCAGCCTGGATACCTACGGTCAGCTGGATATCACCGCCATAGCCCTTGCTGGTGGTCACGTTGAATATATATCCCAGTGCATTGCCGGAGTCATCCAGGGCGCTTACGGCAGAGCTGATTTCATCGCTCTCATGCCCGTCAATCACGTTATCATTCTCCGCAATCACTTCCTGGGCTGCCTCCTCGGTAAAGCCTTCAACATTCTCAAAGGCTGCCGCATCCGGGAATACTGCCTGGTAGGCTTCCTGCTGCTTCTTTGCTTCCTGAGCAGCGATGGGTTCCTTGGTGATGCCGTAGATGGCTCCCAGGACCAGGCCGGCAACAAGAGTAATCACCACAAGTTTTAATCCGTCCTTAATCAGATCATTCATCCTTCTTACCCCCTTTCCCGAATGCCACAGGAGTGGTAAATCTCTCAATGAGAGGTACTAAAAGATTACAGAAGATGATGGCATAGGATACCCCTTCTGCAGAGCCGCCGAAGAGACGGAATATCCCTGTCAGGATACCAAGGAGTATGCCAAATACGATCTGTCCATTCGGCGTGATGGGCGAAGTGACATAATCGGTTGCCATAAAGAAAGCACCGAGCATGAGACCGCCGCCGCAAAGCTGCTGGGCCAGATAAGTCATATCAAATCCATGACCGCCGAATAATAATACAAATATACCTAAGCTTGCTATGTAGCAGACCGGAATCTTCCAGCTGATAATTTTTTTAATAATGAGATAAAGACCGCCGATGATCAGCAGGGCTGCGGAGGTTTCACCGACAGTACCTGCCGTATTACCAAGGAACATGGCCTTTAAGTTCACTGCCTCTCCTGCCTTTAAGGCGGCAAGGGGAGTTGCGGAAGATGTAGCGTCAAATGTCGTTCCCGGTCCATGACTGGTAAAATTGGTCATGATTCCGGCAAAGGAAATCAGGAGGAAGCATCTTGCTCCCAGGGCCGGGTTCATGAAGTTCTGTCCCAGGCCGCCGAAGACCTGCTTTACCACGATAATGGCAAATACTCCTCCGATCACCGGAATCCAGAAGGGAACCTCCGGCGGAAGATTGAGAGCTAAGAGCAGGCCGGTGAGGGCTGCGGACATATCTTTGATGGTTACGGGTTTATGCATAAAATGCTGCCATGCGTACTCGCTGATCACGCAGACCAGAACACAAATGATGGTGTTGACGATGGCTCTGCCGCCAAAATTCCAGAAACCGAAAACCGTCGCCGGAAGCAGGGCAATGATCACATCCAGCATGATGCTGTGGGTGGAAGCCTTATCCCTCACATGAGGATTGGCTGATACATGATAGTATTGTTCGTTCATATTACACCTCTCCTTATGCTATTTCTTTCTTCTCCTGAGGGCGAGGGCCTCGCGGCGTCCCGTCTTCATGGACTGGGTCAGTCTTCTCTTTGCCGGGCAGACATAGGAACAGCAGCCGCATTCCACGCATTCACAGCCGTTTAACTGGTCAAAAAGGGCAAAGTTTCCATGGTCAGCCACTTCGGAAAGCTTGGTGGGCATCAGCCCTGCTGGACAGACGCTGACACAGCGGCCGCAGCGAATACAGGCGCTGGGTTCGCAGGCTGCCACCTCATCTTTTGTAAACATAAGCAGAGAAGAAAATGTCTTTCCGCAGGGAACGTCCAGGGTGGACAGGGCCATACCCATCATAGGGCCTCCGGAGATGGCCTTCTCAGGCTGGCTCTTAAAGCCGCCGGCTGCCTGGGCCAGCTCTGCCGCACATGTGCCGGCCTTAACCTTGTAATTTCCTGGATTAACCACCGCATCGCCGGTCACGGTCACCACTCTCTCATAGAGGGGTTTGCCCAGAGTAACCGCCTCATGGATGGCTATGGCAGTTGCCACATTATCCACGATGCAGCCTGCATCGGCAGGAAGCATAGCGGAATTGATGGACCTGCCGGTCACGGCAAAAATCAGAGAGCGCTCTGCCCCCTGGGGATACTTTGTCTTAAGAGGAGCTACCTCAATACGTTCCTCCGTCTCACACATCTTAGTCAGCTTTTCAATGGCGTCCGGCTTATTATCTTCAATGCCGATCACGCCCCTGGCCTTGGGAAACAGAGAGAGAATCAGATTCAGCCCGGAAATCAGCTGGTCCGGAATCTCCATCATACAACGGTAGTCCGCTGTGATATAGGGTTCGCACTCGGCGGCATTGATGATGATGGTATCAATCTTATCCGGCTCTTTGGGAGACAGCTTGACATGAGTCGGGAAACCTGCGCCTCCCAGACCCACAATTCCGGCCTCCTTTACAGCGGCAATGATATCTGCATTATCCCGGGAAACAAGGGGGGTAAAGTCCACAGTTTCATACTGGCCGTCATTCTCCACCACGATACTGTTCACCTTGGCACCGGAGACAGTCAGACGGGGCTCGATCTTTTTAACTTTGCCTGACACAGAACTGTGGATATTGGCTGACACAAAGCCGCCAGCTTCGGCGATTTTCTGTCCCACCAGGACTCTGTCACCTTTCTTCACACATGCCACCGCAGGTGCTCCGATATGCTGACTTAAGGGATAAACCAGTTCGCCCTGGGGCAGATACTCCGTGATCGGTTTATCCTTACTCAGTTCTTTTCCATCGTAAGGGTGCAGGCCTCCTTTAAATGTGAGAAGTCCCATTATTCTACCTTCTTTCTTGTTAAGTTAGTTATTAGGTAATTGCGAAAATCTCGTTCGATTCATAAAATGATTCCTAAAGGTGTACATGCAGCAGTGTGACGTAGGAACATTTATGAATCGGAACAGAGATTTGCAATTACTTAAAATAAATTAAACGATTACACACCAAACCAATTTATATAATAAGAGAAAAAAGAACGAAATTCAAGGTTTGTTAATCCTTTGACAACCCCTCATTCCGTTCTTTTCTCTGGTCTTCCTATATTTGATTGTTTTAAAAACGCCTTTTCTTTGATCAGCTTGTTTCAATAAACCCCTTATAGTAGAATGCGGCGTCAGAAAACCCGGTATTTTGGGGTTTATTGTCCAATAATTGTACGAAAAAGAGAACAAAAAAATCCAAAAGCCGAACATTGATTGTGAAATAAATAACAACGATATATATATGTCTTTACCTGGCAATAACATCAAAGTCTGTCTGCTCTACCCCGCCCTCGTCGATAATCTCAACTACCAGCTTGTGAGGCAGGCAGACGATGGTCTCCCCCACATTCCGAATGGGCTTATGGTCCACACAAATCTTATCAGGACAATCCGCCTTAACCATACTGACTCTTCCATCTTCTATTTTTAATATATTTTCCCAGCCATCCCCCGTATTAACTACTGGTCTGTCCTTTCCCTGATCATCTGCATCCCGTCTGGAATCATCATCCTCAGAATCCCCGGGGCTGTCTTCAGAAAGCTCATCCAGCAAGCCCTCCGGGCCGGATATGCGAATCACCCGGTCATGAGACAGATCATAGCTGCCTTTCACGACGCCATCCACCCTGACCACTGCCATCTTCCCGCTTTTTGCCGTGAATTTGACGTATGCGAAGGCAATGACAGCCAGAATAAGGGCCGCCAGAATCAGATAGAGGTCATTCTTCTTTAACTGTTTAGTTGAATCCGATCCATTTCTGCGCAATCTTGTATCCTCCCCGGGTTACCTTCTCGGACAGCCTGCTCTTTGAGCTGGAGAAATGGCCCAGGGTGGAATGCTTCATCTTCCGGTAGGCTCTGGGGGCATGTTCTCTGATATAATTCCAGACGTCTGCTCTCTTGGCTTCCGCTTCATCCGTATCAATCTTGATCAGCAGAACCGAGGTAACCAGGGTTATGGTGGAGAGATAGTGGAGCATATACTTTTCCAGCTTTCTGCTGGAAAACTTATCCTCATGACTCTCGTAGACATCCACCATCAGTTTATTGACCCGGATCTGCTGGTCGATTCTTTTCATCATCACTGACTCGTTCACCGACTGGTCCTCTCTCCCGATAAAGTAGCGGTAGAAGTCCACATCAAGATAGTACATTTTCTTCACATAGGGCAGGGGCTGATAGACGAAAACATTATCCACATAGAATGTATGCTTAGGAAGCTCGAAACCACAGCTGACCAGGAGCTCCCTGCGGTAGATCACGGAATGCATCAGGATATTCTGGCTGGCACCGAAATGTCCGATCCCCTCCCAGCCGAAATATCTGCCTTCAGGCAGGACACCATGATAGTGGATGACCTTCTTATGTCTGGCTCCCTGCTTCTCATAGACATAGTTGGAGATCAGCATATCAAGGGGCTCTTCCTCCTTCACTGCCTCCCTTAGAAAGTCAAGAATCCGGCCATAAGACTCCTCATCTACCCAGTCATCACTGTCAACAACTTTATAATAGTATCCTGTGGCATGACGCAGGCCGGCATTGACTGCCTCGCCATGGCCGCCGTTTTCCTGATGGATGGCCTTTACGATGCCAGGATATTTCTCCTCATATTCATCTGCAATCCGTCCGGTATCATCCTTTGAACCGTCATCCACCACCAGGATTTCCACATCCTCTCCCCCAGGCAGCAGGCTCTCGATGCAGTGCCTCATATAATCCTGGGAATTATAGCTGGGGATTGCGATTGAAAGTATTTTCATATTATGCTCCTTAATGATTCATTCAGATGATATAATTGATATCATGCTGTAAGAAATGCTATATCTGAATGAAGATATGCATTATCGGTTTATTTATTCCGGTAAATAATATCCTCCCTGCCGGGTCCGTTGCTTACCATGGTAATGGGATAACCGATGTGTTTTTCGATAAATTCGATATAATTACGGCAGTTTTCAGGCAGGTCTTCATAATTCCGGATGCCCCGGATATCACACTTCCAGCCGGGAAGGACTTCCAGAACCGGTTTGGCAATGTCAAGCTTCCATGGCACAGGGAACTCCGTGGTCACCTGACCGTCAATCTCATAGCCGACGCAGACCGGGATCTCATCCAGATAACCCAGAATATCCACGACGGTAAAGGCTACATCCGTAGTACCCTGCAGACGGCAGCCGTATTTGGAGGCCACGCAGTCAAACCATCCCACCCGTCTGGGTCTTCCGGTGGTGGCACCGAACTCTCCTCCGTCTCCTCCGTTCATCCTTAAGGTATTGGCTTCTTCTCCGAACAGCTCACTGACAAATGCACCTGCTCCTACTGCGGAGCTGTAGGCCTTCACAACCGTGATCACCTGGTCAATGGCATAGGGAGGCAGTCCTGCCCCGATGGCGCCGTAGGCAGCCAGGGTTGATGAGGAGGTTACCATAGGATAGATTCCGTGGTCCGGATCCTTCAGGGTGCCCAGCTGACCTTCAAGCAGAATAGTCTTGCCCTCCTTTAAGGCCTGGTCCAGGTAGGCTGAGACATTGCAGACATAAGGCTCAATCATGGCCTTATACTCCATAAGAGTCTGGTAGGTCTCCTCAGGATCGATCAGGGGCTTATGGTATAGGTGTTCCATCAGAACATTTTTCTGCAGCAGAACCCGGTCAATCTTTTCTCTTAAAGCTTCTTCTCCCATGAAGAGCTCGCTCACCTGAAAGCCGATTTTGGCATATTTATCCGAATAAAAAGGGGCGATGCCGGACTTGGTGGACCCGAAGGATTTGCCGGCAAGTCTCTCCTCCTCATACTGGTCCAGAAGGATGTGATAGGGCATTACCATCTGAGCCCGCTCACTCACAAGGATCTTAGGCTCGGGCACACCACGGCTCACAATCTCCTGTATCTCATGAAACAATACCGGGATGTTCAGGGCTACGCCGTTTCCGATAATGCTCACAGCCTGCTCGCAGAAAACGCCGGACGGCAGAGAATGCAGAGCGAATTTTCCGTAATTGTTGATGATTGTATGTCCTGCATTGGCACCTCCCTGGAAGCGGATGATGATATCAGAATCCTGGGCAAGCATATCCGTAATCTTGCCTTTGCCTTCATCTCCCCAGTTTGCGCCTACAATTGCTTTAACCATGAATTTTTCCTCCCGGTAAAAATGTAATGATATATTTATGATTGATGTTCTATAGCAGATTAAACCTGCGGGCAAGTCTGATCAGCGAGGCTCCTTTCGGGAAACCCAAAAGTTCTTCTTCCCCCACTCCGCCAAGCTTCAGCTCCACGACAAAATATACAGCCACACTGAAAATCACGGCGATAAGCATGGCAGTAAGAACCACCAGCCGGATAGGCAGGAAGGAGTAAAGCAGGCTGCCCAGAATAAAGATGATGCCCTGATAGAAGACATATCCCAGTATTCCCATGATCAATGCTGCCACAGCAGGAATCACAAAGGTCTTTCGGATCTCCTGACTGTAACCCAGATACCTCTTTACGCTGATGCTGTTAAAGATGCACATCATCAGTGAGTAGGCCATGGTGGCGATAACCATGGCATAAAGCTGCAGGTTGGTAAAGAAAAGCAGCGGTGTCAGCACGATCAGGTGAAGTACCAGGGCCACAGCCGCATTCCTTAAGGGAATGTTCACCTTGCCGATGCCCTGCAGGATTCCGTTGGATATAGTCGACAGGCAGTAAAATACCACACTGATACAGCCGAAGCGGAGCAGGGCCACTGCCAGATCGATGGTCGCTCTCTGGGGGAAGAGAACCTCCATGACCGGTCTTGCCATGGCACAGAGTCCTGCTGCCGCCGGAATGGCGATCATCATGGTAAAATGTATGGCCTGCTTTACATGGCGGTTGCATCCCTTCATATCCCCCAAGGTGTATGTTGAGGAAACAGAGGGAATCATGGCCGTGGACATGGAATTGGCAAGGGCCACAGGCACATTGATCAGCACCATGTATTTTCCGGAGAATACCCCGTAGAGGGTGGTGGCGGATGCCGCCTCCATCCCCTTAAAATCCATGATATCACAAAACAGGGTCTGGTCCAGGGTGGCACTGATATTATAGACAAAGGTACTTAAGATGACCGGGGTGACCATGAGGATAATCACCTTGAAAATCTCCCCGTAGGAGCTCTCCGCTCCGGAAACATCCTGCTTTATATGCTTCTTAAAATAGCGGCGGTTGCCACGGTAGACAAAGAGCATGAAAAGGAGGCCGGCAAGGACACCGGCGCCGGTACCCACGGCACTTCCCATGGCGCCGAATACGGGAATTCGGCCGCTGTCTCCTCCCGCAAAGAGGAAGATAAAGATGACAGCCATCCCGACGGAGAATACCGCATTGGCAACCTGCTCGATAATCTGTGATATGGAAGTCTGGACCATGGTTCCATGAGCCTGGAAATAACCCCGGAATACCCCCAGAAAGCCTGAGAAAAAGATGGTGGGGGCCAGAATCCGAAGAACCGGTATGGCATTTGCCTGACTTCGGGGAATCAGGATGGGCGCCCCGAAGAAGGTAAAGAGGGCTGCAATGCCGCCGATCACCAGCACATAGATCAGAGCACACAGAAATACCCGGTAGGCATCCCTGTACTGCTTTAATGCCAGCTTGCCGGAGATCACCTTGGAAACAGCCATGGGGATACTGTAGGAAGCCACCAGGAGAATCATCTGGTAGATGTTGTAGGCGATACCATAGTAGCCATTTCCCTCATCACCGATGATGCTGGTTAGGGGGCTCCGGTAGAGAACCCCGATGATCCGCACCAAAATTCCGGCTACCATGAGGATGGTAGCCTGGCCGATCACATTGGAAGTAATCTCCGCCTGCTGCTTGGCCCGTCTCTTATTTCTTAAAGAAGCCCGTCTCTGAGGATCAACTTCTTCCATGTCAAAGGGCATCTTTAACGCCTGCTCCTCTGGCGTAACTGCGGAATCCTGTTTTTTCAGAGTATCTGCCGGATCCTTTTCTCTAAAAGCATCCTCTGAATACTCTTCTTCAGGATCTTCTATAGGCATTGACTCTTTCCGAATATCTGCAGATTCAGCTTTCTTTGGCACATCCGCTGAATCTTCTTCCTTAGGATGGTATCTCCGCTTCCGGACGTAGACGGTGGGCGCAGGTTCAGAAGCGGCTTCTTCCCTCTCATCCGCTCCCTTCCGGCTGCCTGCATAATCATTCTTATCTTTATTATAATTTATATCGTCTTCAAAATCATCTTTATACATTGATTTCCGCCTTTAATCCGAGGACCTCCCTGTTCTGATCAAGAACCGGATTGACATAATCTCTGATAAACTCCTCTGTCTGCTGGGGTGCACGACCGACAAAGTTCTCCGGCTTCATGATCTCATTAAGCTGGTCTATGGTCATGCCGAAAGCCGGGTCGGCAGCGATTCGTTCAAGCAGGTCGTTCTCCCTGCCCTCTTCTTTTACCACACGGCCGGCCGCCATGGAATGCTGGCGGATTCTCTCATGCAGCTCCTGCCGGTCTCCCCCGGCCTTAACCGCATCCATCATGATGTTCTCTGTGGCCATGAAAGGAAGCTCTCTCATCAGATGAGCGTGGATAACCTTGGGATAAACCACCAGACCATCAACCACGTTAAGATAGAGATCCAGAATACCATCGATGGCCAGGAAGGCTTCCGGAACAGAAAGTCTCTTGTTGGCAGAATCATCCAGGGTTCTCTCAAACCACTGGGTGGAAGCCACCAGGGCCGGATTCATCATATCGCTCATGACATAGTTGGCCAGAGAGGCAATCCTCTCAGACCGCATGGGATTTCTCTTATAAGCCATGGCGGAGGAACCGATCTGGTTCTTCTCAAAGGGCTCCTCAATCTCCTTCAAATGCTGAAGAAGACGGATATCATTGGAGAACTTATGGGCAGACTGGGCTATACCGGCGAGTACATTAATCACCCGGCTGTCCACCTTTCTGGAATAGGTCTGTCCGGAAACCGGATAGCAGGCATCAAAGCCCATCTTCTCAGCAATCTTCTGGTCAATCTTGCGAATGGTCTCGTGGTCTCCGTTAAAGAGCTCCAGAAAGCTGGCCTGGGTTCCGGTGGTTCCCTTGGAACCAAGCAGCTTCATGGTGGAAATCACATATTCCAGATCTTCATAATCCAGCATAAGCTCATTGAGCCACAGGGCAGCCCTCTTACCCACCGTGGTAGGCTGGGCCGGCTGAAAATGTGTAAAAGCCAGGGTCGGAAGATCCTTATACTCCTTGGCAAAATCTGCAAGCTCGCTGATTACGTTGAGCAGCTTCTTTCGAACCAGCTTCAGGGCTTCCGTCATGATGATGATATCCGTGTTATCTCCCACATAACAGGAGGTAGCACCCAGATGGATGATGCCTTTGGCATTCGGACACTGGACACCATAGGCATAGACATGGGACATGACATCATGCCTCACCTCTTTCTCCCTGGCCTTTGCCACTTCAAAATTGATATCATCCGCATGGCTTTTCAGTTCTTCAATCTGTTCCCTGGTCACGCTGGGCAGTCCCAGCTCATACTCAGTCTCAGCCAGGGCAATCCAGAGCTTTCTCCAGGTCTTAAACTTTTTATCCGGAGAAAAGATATACTGCATCTCCTTGCTGGCATAGCGCTCCGAAAGCGGGCTCTGATATTTATTGTACATGTGAAATCCTCCTCTAATAACGCAAGTTATTATCTGACTAACGTTGTCGGATGCGCGATTTCGCAGCCGTGCCGCTTCACTTGCACGGACGAAATCAAGCTCCTTAAAAAACGCCATAATCTGACATATCATACCATAAGATTACTTATAAGTCCAGACTCAAAGCAAAGCCAGGTGCATATTTCATGAGATTTAGCGGGGCTTGGTGGAATAATTATTCATCCCCCTGGACGATAATCCCCCGGCGCAGCTTGACCTCCAGAATGTGCCTGACCGCCTCATCGATGGTCTTTTCAGAGATTTCCCCTTCGCTTACCCCTTCCTGGATACTTTCGTAGGCCTCGATGAAGTCATCCGGCATGAGAATCATATCATTGCCTGCCTCAAGGGCCATGCGGGCAGCCTGGCCGGAATCATAAAATTTGGTGATGACCTTCATATTCATTGCATCGGTAACAATCACGTGGTCAAAGCGAAGCTCCTCTCTCAGAATATCATTCACCATGAGGGAAGACAGGGAGGCAGGAACCTCATTACCTGTGACATTGCTGACTGCCACATGGGAGACCATGACCATGTCCGCGCCTGCCCGGATTCCCGCCTTAAAGGGCAGAAACTCCACATCACGAAGGCGGTCTATGGTGGTTTCCAGATTCACGTAGCCTCTGTGGGTATCCTCCCCGGTATCCCCTTGTCCCGGAAAATGCTTGAGTGTGGCGCAGACTCCCTGATCCTGAAGGGCTTTGACCTCCTCACTGACCATCTGGGATACCAGCTTTGGATCGCTGCCGAAGCTTCTCTCACCGATCTCGGTATTTTTTTCGTTGGTGGTCAGGTCCGCTACCGGAGCAAAATCAAGATTGAAGCCCAGGGCGCCAATCTCCCTGCCGATGGTTTCTCCAACCTCAGCCGCTTTTTCCACATCGCCGGCAGCTCCAATCTGAGCCATGGGGGGAAAACTGGTCGTTCCCATCCCTTCTGTGTTTGCTACCCTGGCTACCATACCCCCCTCTTCATCCACAGCCATGAACATGGGAATCCTGCTATGGGCCTGCATGGAGCGGATCATCTTCATGGTCTGGTCTCTGTTTTTAAGATTAAAAGAGAAAAAGATAACGCCTCCCGGCTGGTACTTCTCAATTCTCTCTGCAGCCTGGTCTGTCAGGCTGGTCTCGGCATCAAAATCCAGGGAATCCGTGCAGACGATGAAAAGCTGTCCGATCTTCTCCTCAAGGGTCATCTCCTCAAGGAGGTCATCCACCAGGTTTTCCATCATTATTTCGTCAATTTCCGTGGAATCCTTTGCCATGGTGCTGGCCTCCTCCGGCTGAGAACCCTTCTCTTTTTTCTTCCTGCCGCAGCCCGTCCCCGCCAGACAGAGGCCAAGCAGCAGAATTAATATGATATATATCTGATTTTTCTTCAGGAATTTCATGTGTTAATCCCTCACGGTGCCTTGCCAGGCACAAATCTCCTGACAGAGACTTCCTCCTTCTTCTGACTGGCCTCCCGGGCATCCCGGCAGAAGATCCGCTGAGCCTCAATTCGCTGTTTCCCTCTCCGGTCCACCTTCTGGTAGGATCCGTCAGACTGCAGGCATTGGGCCTTCATGGTATCAGACAGCTGGGTCTTTAAGATGTAGTCTGCCTTCTTTTTAAGACTTTCATCCTCAATGGGAAAGACAATCTCCACCCGGCGGATCAGGTTCCTGGGCATCCAGTCGGCGCTGCCCATGTAGTACTCCTCCTCCCCGCCATTATGAAAGTAGAAGATCCGGGCGTGCTCCAGGAAGGTGCCCACAATGGATCTCACCCGGATATTGTCGCTGACGCCGGGTATCCCCGGAATCAGGCAGCATATGCCCCGGATGATCAGGTCAATCTCCACCCCCTGGGCCGAGGCCTCATAGAGGGCCAGGATGACCTCCTTATCACACAGAGAGTTGCACTTTGCGATAATCCTGCCGGGTCTCCCCTCTTTGACATGGGCGATCTCCCGCCGAATCATCATGAGGAACCGGTCCTTCATCCAGAAGGGGGCCACCAGCAGCCGGTTCCAGCGTGCCGGTTCGGAGTAACCACTCAGCATGTTAAATACCGCAGTGGCGTCCTCCCCATAGGAGTCCCTACATGTAAACATGCCTGCATCGGTATATAGTCTGGCGGTGGTATCATTGTAGTTGCCGGTTCCCAGGTGGACATATCTGCGGATCCCGTCGGTCTCCCGCCGCACCACCAAGGCAATCTTGCAGTGGGTCTTTAATCCCACCAGGCCATAGATGACATGGCATCCGGCTTGCTCCAGAGTTTTGGCCCAGTTAATATTATTCTCCTCATCAAATCTGGCTTTAAGCTCCACCAGAACGGTAACCTGCTTGCCGTTTTCCGCTGCCTGGGCCAGAGCCGCCACGATGGGGGAATTCCCGCTTACCCTGTATAGGGTCTGCTTGATGGCAAGCACCTGCTCATCGACAGCGGCCTGCCGGATAAAGTCCACCACAGGGTCAAAGCTCTCGTAGGGATGGTGAAGGAGGACGTCCCCCTTTCTGATCTGGGCAAAGATATCCTGGTCTGCAGAAAGTGCCGGACTGGCCTGGGGCTGGTAAGGGGCTTCCTTACAGTGGTCAAAACCCGGCAGTCCGTAGCATTTCATGAGGAAGGTCAGGTCCAGGGGACCATTCACCTCGTACATATCCTCAGTGTGCACTTTAAGCTGCTTTTTCAGATATTTTACCAGCCGCTTATCCATCCGGTCTTCATAAATAAACTGAATCACTTCGCCCCACTGGCGCTTCTTCAGCTGCTTTTCTATTTCCTTTAAGAGGTCTTCCGCCTCATCCTCATCGATGGGCAGGTCAGCATTTCGCATGATCCGGTAGGAGGCAGAGCAGATAATCTCATGATTGAGAAAAAGGGTATCCAGGTGATGCTCGATGACCTTCTCCAGGAGGATAACCCGTACTCTGCCCTCTGAAAGCTTCTCTGAACCCTCTCCCTGCCCTGTCTGATCACTCTTTAATGCAGGCAGGGGAATTACCCTGCTTAAGACAGAGGGAACCTGGACTGTGGCGATATCATAGCGGTTCTTTTTCTCCCCGGCTTTATCCCGGTCTTTGTCAGAGGCCTGACTAAGCCCCTTCCCCCTGGCCTTTTTCCCCTTGTGCTCCAGAAGAGCCGCAATATTTAACGTCTTGTTCCGGATCAGAGGGAAGGGACGGGAGGAATCGATGGCCATGGGGGTAAGCACCGGATAGATATTCCTGTGAAAGTACTCTTCCAGATACTCCTCCTCAGAGGATGTCACCTGTTCATAATCGATGATCTCCAGACCGTTCTCCTTAAGCCTTGGAAGGAGAGACCGGTTATAGGTCGTGTACTGTTTCTCAATAAATGTATGGGTTCTGACATTCAGTGCAGCAAGCTGTTCCCTTGCGGTCATGCCGGAGATATCCCTCTTTCTGTAGCCGGCATTGACCATGTCCTTTAAGGAGGCAATGCGGACCATGAAAAACTCATCCAGGTTGGAGGCAGTGATGCTTAAGAACTTCATCCGCTCAAATAAGGGATTATCCTTATCTCTGGCCTCCCCCAGGATCCTCTGGTTGAATTCCATCCAGCTCAGCTCCCGGTTTTGAAAATACTCTGCTTTATCATATAAGGATTTTTCTGTCATATAAGTACCTCTTATTATATGGTCTGCTTTTGTCTGAGCACCGGCCGGATTCCCAGAATCTCATTAAAATACTCTGCCTTTTTCTCAAAAATGGCTGCCTCCAGGGTCATGTCCTGGTCAGACTCCACCGTGATCAGCAGTTCTTTCCCCTTCCTTGCCATGCTGACTGTCTTAAACTTCTGTTTATGGCTCCGGTCCAGGGCATTGGCCAGGCGGAGGATGGCGGTAAGCTTTGCGATTCTCAGGTAGGCATCCCCCAGAAAGCTGACATCACCTTCCCCCGGTTCGGGAATCTCCTCGGTACTGTACAATACGATGCCGGCCACTTCCCTTCTCTCCCGCAGGGACAGGCCCATGATCTCCGTGGACAGAATCAGCTGGTAACCGTTCCTCCCCGGCTCATTCATATTGACAAATTTGCCAATATCATGAAGAATGGCTGCAATCTCCAGAATCAGCCGGTCCCTTCTGTCAAGGCCGTGATATTTTATGGAATGATCGAAGATATCAAGGCTCAGACTTCGTATGTACTCGGCATGATTTTTATTGTAGCGGTAGCGCTTTCCGATATATCTGGCCGAAGCGATGATATCCTGATAGAAGTCATGGGCGGTTACCGCCTTTTTTGTCTCCTGGGCGTAGTCCACCACACTGCCGTCGCAGAGGTTGGTGCCGCACAGGAAGAGGGTATCCGCCTTGGACTGCTCCAAAAAGAGCTTGTAGATGATCACGGAGGGCAGGACCATCCTGGCCTCCTCCATCGACAGGCCGTACTGGAAGGCAATATCCTGGTAGGAAGCCTTTTTAAGTTTCTTAAAGATATAGCATATCTGGTCATAGTGGACTGCATCCGCCAGATTAAGTTCCGGGGCGATCCGGTTGAGGTTGCGGCTTTCATCCCCGATGACGATGACATTTTTGATGAGCTTATCCTTTAAGAAGCTGCTCTTAAATGCATTGATCTCATATTCGATGTACTCTTCAAGGACAGAGACATAGTTTAAGGAGTAACGTTCCACAATGTCAAGAAGTTCCCGGACTCTGGCGGTTCCGATGTCCAGATTCTGGGTCATGTAGAGGGCCTTCTTGTCAAACAGGGATACCTGGACGCTGCCGGAACCGATATCCAGAATAGCCGTATTCTTCTGAATGATGCTGTCAAAATCAAGACCTGACAGCTGGATGCCCTTATACATGAGAAAGCGGATCTCGGAGTTGCCGAGAATGACCAGCTTAAGGCCGGTACGGATTCTGATATGATTGATCACCGCAAGCTGGTTGGCAGCCCGGCGGATCACGCTGGTCCCGTAGCATCTGAACTTATCCACCCCGTACTCTGCAAGCTTCCCCTTTAGATCCTCCAGCACCTGACAGATCTCCTCAATCTGAGCCAGGCTGATATATCTTCTGGTGTAGGCCTCCCTGCCCAGATCATACTCATGGCTTACACTGTCAAGCAAATGTATTCCGGATCCCTGAATGGTGTAAACCCTCAGCAATATATTCCTGGAACCGATGACGATGGCGGCATAGGTCGTATATCTCATCTGTTACTGACCCCCTTTATTCAGATAGAAAAAGCTTTCTACCATATGTTCTGTGTCGATCAGATTATTATACTGAAGGATCTGATATTCATTAACCATGTCGGAATAAGGTGTATCCTTGGCGCTGCTGTAATAATTGTCATCCTTGTCAATGGCTCCCATGGCATTTAATACAGGCAGGTCCTTGTAAAGCTTCATGAGGAACTGCTGGTATGGACTCATCTTAAGCCCTGCCTCCTGCATCACATAGGCTCCCAGATAGTTGGCACTCATCTTATCTATGGTCGTCTCCTTGATGTCATAATTGGCCCATATGATAAAGGGCACCTGGTATTTGCGCATAAGCTCTTCCTTGCTGCGCTTTCCTTCCTGCTCACCCAGAAGCCCATCATAGAAGCTGGATTCGATGGAGGGCTGGTGGTCTCCGAACATGACAATGATGGTGGGTTCATCCACCTTGCTGAAATATTCCGTCAGGTTCTGAAAGGCCTCGTCGGTCTTCTTTACCAGGGACAGGTACTGCTCTGCCTGCTCACTCTTATGCATATCGGTAATCAGAACATCATTGGTAAAGTTATCGTAGGTCTTGTTGAAGCCACCGTGGTTCTGCATGGTGACATTGAAGAGATAGAAGGGTTCATCCTTCTCTTCCCGGTTTTCGTAAAGCTCCTCAATCTTCTCAAAGTCCGCCTGGTCAGATATGTATTTGCGGTACATGAGAGGATTGTCAAAATCGTCCTGACTGTAAAACTTCTCAAAGCCTTCCTTCTCATATATGTCAATCCGGTTCCAACCAGAAGCCAGATAAGGATGGAGGGCCAGGTTACCGGTATAGCCCTGCTCCTTTAAGAGCCAGGTCATATTGGGCAGCTTGTCCTTGATCACCTGGGTGTAGGCAATGATTCCGCTGTGGAGAAAGGCCATGCTGTTGCCGGTCAGATACTCAAACTCGGAATTGCAGGTACCCGACCCGAAAATGGACATATAGAGATTGCCCTTGATGGTATTCTTTTCCAGACTGTGGATAAAGGGCATATAGTCCTGATTGGTCTGGAAATCTCCCACCACTGCCAGGTCGGAGAATGCCTCGTTCATGATACCGATGATGTTGGGCTTCCTTCCGTCCTTAGTAGCCAGACGTCCTTTTTTTCGCTTGGCATTGGCAAATTGTTCCTCATAGCGGTGGGCTATGGTCTTTGCCGCCGTGTGGGAGTATTCCGAAGGCTTCTCCTGGACCAGAGAGTTCATGTTGAGAACAAATCCGAAAAAGAGGCCGTTTTTGGCGTATCCTTTTTTCTGATCCCAGACATTGTTCTTTATTCCTGCCTTTTTCAACGTCCGCTCCTCGATGACGAAGCCGCCGAGAACCGTGCCCAGAAGGCAGATGGCAATGACGGTAATCAGCCTGCCCTTCCATCCGGACCTGGTTTTGGCCGCACACCGCATGAAGACAGCCAGGTAGACCAGGATATAGAGACCGTTCCAGATGAAGCCGGGCTGCATCTTGTAGGTATAATTGCCCGCCACACTGGCTGCCGTGGTGGCGCTCATAAGGTCGGAGGGGACGATGGGGGATCCCTTAAAGCTTAAGACAAAGTAGTTGCCCAGGCCGATGACATACCAGAGGACCATGCCGATGGTAAGGGAAAACTTCTTTGAGCCGAAAATGGCCCAGAGCAGTCCATAGAACATGGCATAAAGCAGCAGGTTTAAGAGGGCTTCCCCTGTCCTCATTTTCAGGATGATATTGTCCGTAAACCGTTCCACATACCAGAAGGTAAAGAGGGGTGCCGCCGCAAACATCAAATATCCGGCAGCTGCCAGATATGTCTCCGGCAGAGGAATCGGGAAGAGAATCAAAAGGATGATCAGCCCGATACAAAAGCAGATTCCCGCCCACTGGTAATAGATGGTGACAGGATAGTAGAACTTGGCCACCAGATACCTGGTCTGCTCCTGCCCATTCAGGAGAAGCTTCCCCTCAAAGCCGGTCTCCCTGGTGGACCACTGGTAGACAATAGGTTCCTTGCCTGACTCCGCATTAATCGTGTGTATGCGGATCCGGTAGGTCTTATACTGGTCAAGCTGTATATCCGTGTTAAAATCGGTATAGTCATTATTGTTGAGGTCCGAAATCTTCCGGGTCACCCTGGATATCTGCCTGCCGCTCTTGTCATCATAGATGGTGAGAACCAGGTCTCCCCCTGCATCTGCACCGTAATCATTGCTGAAATACAGCTTGACCGTCTTTAAGTGGGTATGCCTGGCCATGAATTTCTGGGTAACCACATTGCGGTCGGACATAAGACAGACCTGGTCGATCCGGTACTTGTTGACCTGGCCGGTGGCATTCCTCTGGTATTCCTTAAAATGCATGCAAAGGTATATCATAAGGAAAAGCAGCAGCACTACGGCTGCTGCTTTCACTAATGCTGCCAGGGGGGATATTCTCTTTTGACTATCCTTCAGTGGTGGTATCTTCATACTTCTTCCTTTTCGTTCAGACCTCATGATCGTGTCATGAGGATTACGTATAAGAAATTAATAATTCCCCAGAATCTTGAACTCATCCACCTCATCTCTCACACCCTGGAGGGCATTGCGCACGGCCTGGTCATGGAGGTTGCCGGTAATATCGATATAAAAACGATACTCCCACTGCTTATCCGGCAGGGGCACGGACTCGATGTGGCTTAAGTTCAGGTCATTGTACAGGAAATGAGACAGGATATTATAGAGGGTTCCGCTCTCATGAAGCAGGGAGAAGCAGATGGAGATCTTTCCGGCGTCACTGGTATACTGACGTTTCTTGGACAGGATCACAAACCTGGTCTCATTATTGGATTCAAAATTAATGCTCTCGGCAAGGATTTCCAGGCCGTATAGCTCGGCTGCCCGGCGGCTGGCAATCGCCGCCTCATTGGGCCGCCCGTTTCTGGCGACGGATTCCGCTGCGATGGCCGTGTTCTCCACACTGATCTGATTTACTTTAAGCTTCTCCAGATAGGGGGCACACTGCATCAGTCCCTGGGGATGGGAATAAACCGTGTCGATATCGGTGATCTTTGTGCCGGGACAGGCCAGGAGGCAGTGGTCCACCTTGACGAACTCTTCCCCGACAATGCATACATCATTATCAAGCAGGATATCATAGACACCGGTCACATCCCCGGCGGAGGAATTCTCAATGGGGAGAACACCATAGTCCGCATCCCCGTTATTAAGTGCCAGGGCCACATCCTTAAAGTTCACCACACAGTAGTGGTCGGTCTCCGGGCCGAAAAACTTCTCGCAGGCCATCTCGCTGAAGGAACCAGGCACACCGGGATAAACTACCCTGGTATCCGGGAACATGACAAGCTCAGGAACCTCGGTAAAATAGTTCTCGATATAACGGTCTCTCTGGTGGACCAGATGGTACTGGTACTTCCGGCTGATGGAGAGAAGCTGAATGAAGACTTCCTCCAGTCCTTTACGGATAAAGGGGTTGGACCGGTTTCTGGTGATCTCGGCCAGCTTCTCGTCTTCACGGTTTCTATCATATATGGGAGCCCCGGCCTCCTTCTTGGCCAGTCCCAGCTCCATGGCATATTTCATTCTCTTCTCGAACAGGGCTGCGATCTCGTAATCCACATCCTGGATCTTCCCGCGGATCGCATCCAGGGTCTGTTTTTTGTCTTCCATAATATGGGGTTCCTTTTCTATTCTTTCTCTAACCTCTTCTTTATATCACAAAATCGTTCATTTGTCACCGGGTGGAGGCCATATGGATATAATTCACATAAAGATTCCAGCACAAAGAGTCGCTTGTGGACCTCCGGGTGGGGCAGAACCAGCCGGGGATCCTCCGTGACCAGGTGGTCATAGAGAAGCAGATCCAGATCCAGGGTCCTGGGACCCCAGTGAATCTCCCGGGTTCTGCCGGCCTGGTTTTCGATGCTCTGCAGCAAGGTCAGCAGCTCTTCAGGAGTATACAAGGTATCAAATGTATAGACTGTATTTAAAAATTTATCCTGGTCCACATAGCCGTAGGGCTCCGTCTCTATGATTCGGGCTGACTGAAAATCCCGGATTTCCTCATCCTCCATGAGAGCTTTTTTGGCCATGTCAAGGTATGCCTGACGGTCTCCCATATTGGAACCGGCTCCCACATAAACTCTGTGCCAGCCGCGCCTTATGGTCACGGCTGCATAATCCAGATGCATGAGAACAGGGGCCCAGGGTTTCTTAACCGTGATCTCAAGCTCATGAAAAACCGGCCAGGCAAGCAGGATGGCCCGGGCCAGCCGTTCGCAGGCCCGCTCTAATAGCTTGTCATTCTGCCTGGTCATCTCATCCCGGATCATGCTGCAGACATCCCCGTAGCTTACCGAGTCTGCCAGCCGGTCCGACTTCCCTGCAGCCCTGGTGTCCATATAAAGCTCCGCATCCACAAGGAACTTCTGCCCCAGTACATTTTCCTCCGGATATACTCCGTGATGTCCGAACACCTCCAGATTCCGAATGCTGATTTTATCCATAGTCACACCTCTGATTTAAATCTCAAAAATCATGTCTCCGTAGCTTGGAATCGGCCAGTCTTCCTTGGCCACCAGCATCTCCAGCTTATCCGCCGGAGCCCTGAGTGTCTCCATGGCCTC
>JAFUDC010000050.1 GCA_017459345.1 Eubacterium sp. | reverse complement strand
GCGAAATCGAGATACTGTGGCGGATTGCGGGAGCTGCTTTAGCAGCGAAGCAATCCGTGGGACTTATTCACGCGATTAACTTTTTCGAAGCCTTCCGGCAGCCGAAACCATGAGATTTTGCCAAGGTAACAGCCCGAAAGGCTGATGCTAATTCAATTAAAGCAGCCGAAATGGTAAAAAGAGCTATTGGTAACAGCGCGGGAAGCATATGAAGCTGATAGAAAGGGAATTCCAGCGGTTCTATCTGCTTCAATCCCTTCCCGTTAACTCTTTATAGCAGATAGAATTGAAGGATTCTCATTTTCTATCAGCTTCAATTACTATCGTCAAGCTTTTCATAGCAGATAGAACTGAGAGTTTCTTTCTTCTATCAGCTTCAATTACTATCTTCAACTTTTTCATAGCAGATAGAATTGACAGATTCTCGTTTTCTATCAGCTTCTTCAAACTTTTCATGGCAGATAGAACTAACCGATTCCTATTTTCTATCTGCTTCAATCGCTTCTTCAAACTTTTCATGGCAGATAGAATTGACAGTTTCTCGATTTCTATCAGCTTCTTCAAGCTTTTCATAGCAGATAGAACTGAAGGATTCCCATTTCTATCTGCTTTTCTCTCATAGCTTAAACTTTTCAGAGATAGAACCCGATAATATATGGTTTATGTTCCCAGTGAAGCTCATGGGATGTTCCTTTAGCTCATTCTTCCCATTTAAGTTGCTTTAATTGAACTGACCTCAGCCCTTCGGGCTGTCACTTTGGTGAAATCTTCTGATTTCGGCAGCTCAGGATCTGCTCTCAGCGATTCGTTGAGCTGTCACCTCAGCTCCTTTTCCCCATTTCGGTTGCCCTAATTTAACTGATGTCAGCCCTTCGGGCTGTTACCTTGGCAAAATCTCATGGTTTCGGCTGCCTGAAGGCTTCGAAAAAGTTAATCGCGTGAATAAGTCCCACGGATTGCTTCGCTGCGCACTGGACTTATTCACTTATATAGTAACTTTCCTCAAAAAAAACATTGACAAATGAAACAACATGTATTACTATACTATTGTATTAATCATCTAATACAATAATCCAAATAACCATTTGTCAAATATTAATCTATCGTTATTAGAGGAGGGATATTATGGACGCACTGGTTACCTGTACACATCTGACCAAACAGTATGGCCGGAAAACCGCCCTAAGGGATGTGAATCTTACCATAGGGCGGGGACATATCATCGGGCTGCTGGGGCCCAACGGTTCAGGCAAGACCACGCTCTTAAAGCTTATGAATGGCCTGCTGACTCCAACTGACGGCAAGGTTCTCATTGATGGAGATAAGCCCGGGCCCTATAGCAAGTCTCTCGTAAGCTACCTGCCGGATAAGATGTATTTTGCTGACTGGATGAAGATCAGCGACCTTTTTGATTTCTTTGAAGATTTTTATGAGGACTTTGACCGGGGACGGGCTGAGAGTATGTGTCATCTGCTGGATATCTCACCGGGAGATAAGATGAAGAAGCTGTCCAAGGGCAACAAGGAGAAGATTCAGCTGATTCTGGTGATGAGCCGCAGGGCTGAGCTCTATCTGCTGGATGAGCCCATTGCCGGTGTTGACCCCGCAGCCAGAGACTATATCCTGGATACGATCATCAACAACTACAATGATGAGGGAACTATCGTGATTTCCACTCATCTGATTGCAGATATCGAGAAGATTCTTGACCAGGTGATTTTTCTTAAAGATGGGGCAATTATAGATCATGCCTATGTAGATGATCTGCGGGAGGCTAACGGCAAGTCCATCGACCAGCAATTCAGAGATATGTTCAGACAGACAGACCCACAGCCTATGATGAATTCAGAAGGAGGTGAGCAGCATGTTAGGTAAACTGATCAAATACGATCTCAAGTCCATGTTAAGGACCATGTTTCCCCTGTGGATTGCACTTTTTATCGCAAGTATCCTGTTTGGAATCCGGTCAGCGATCTTCCATCCGGGGTCGGAAGCCATTCTGGACAGTTCTGAAGCAGATGCCATACAGATGCTGATGTTCGTGATCCTCTTTGGGGTAGGTGTCGCAGTTTTTGTGCTGAATATCATTGTCATCATCCAGAGATTCTGGCATGGACTGCTGAAGGATGAGGGCTATCTGATGTTCACCCTGCCGGTGTCAGTAAGACAGCTTATCCTGTCCAAGGCAATCAGCGCCTTCATCTTATCCCTGCTTAGCCTGCTTGTAGCCCTAGTCTGCTTCCTGCTGATCATCGCGGCAAGCATTCTGGCCAGCTTAAAAGGCCAGGTGCCATACCTGTGGTATATTGATGTATGGAGAGAACTTAAATCAGCACTTGTTCAGGCATTCGGAAGAAACCCTGCCGCCTTCGCGGGCTGGACCATTTACTGGATTATTGCCGGAGCCACCGACCTCTTAGGAGATATCTATCAGGCATATGCTGCCATGGCCATCGGACAGCTGAGCAACAAGAACCGATTTATCTCTTCCATCATTGCATATATCGGGATTTCCATTGTACTGAGCACCATAGTGGCAATTCCCCTTGTGGGATTAGGCCAGCTAGGCGGATTCGGCTTCGTCCATTTCTTCGATACGGAAGCTATTACCACGACGGTCATGATCATCGGCCTTGTAGTCAATATCCTGCAGCTGATTGCCTTCCACATTATCACTGAGTTTATTCTCAGGAATAATCTGAATCTGGAATAGAGGTGATACTATGACCTGGAATTTGAATGAAGACCGCCCTATCTGGATTCAGCTAAAGGAGCAGCTTGGCAAGCAGATTGTCGCCGGACGTTTCGGCTGCGGCCAGCGCCTCCCCAGCGTAAGAGACCTTGCCCGGGAAGCCGGCGTCAACCCCAATACCATGCAGCGGGCTCTTGCCGCCCTGGACCAGGATGGCCTCACCACCACCAACAGAACCAGCGGACGCTGCGTGACAGAGGATGAATCCATCATAGCCCGCCTCCGGGATGAACTGGCTGAAACAATAGTCAGAAGTTATCTGGATGCCATGGCGGAGATGGGCTACAGCAAGGAGGAAGCGGCGGAGAAAATCGTGAACAGCAGATAATAGAAAAGGCTGTATGGTTAAACCATACAGCCTGATTCATTTACTACAATTAGTTGATTCTGTCGAATCCCTGCTGTCCAACATTGCAGATCGGGCAATGGGAAAGTGTGGTAAATGGCTTGCCCTGCTCTTTCTCATTAAAAATCCATCCGCAGATCTTGCAGCGATAGATACCATCTAATGGATGATCCTCAACGTTCTTGTTTCCGCCCTGCTCTACCAGCTCATCCACTGCACTCTGAATATGAAAGCTATGTAACTGCTCTAAGATTGATGCCATGATATATCCTCCTTTTAGTTTAAACATAGAATCGGTGTCATAATTATGACCCTATAAACTAATCAAAGTATACCCTGACAGGGCAAAAATGACAATGGAATAAGTGGCTGTCTTGGATGCAATAAATTCCTTACAGAAAAAACAAACTTTTCACCTGAAAATTGTGCATCTTCCACAGAAATGTCAATGGTAAAATATCAGTGTTGAATAATACAAATAATGCGTTTACTTATTTCACCTTGGCTTTTACAGATGGACTCCAGCTGCCATATAACTTGGTGTTTGAGTAGTTTGATACTGCACGAACACGGAAATAGTAGGTTCCTTTGGCCAGCTTTTTATCGGCAGCAGTCTGGTAAGAGTAAAGGGTCCATTTTTTGCTTTTCTTAAAACTCTTCTTCTTGGAATACTGTATCTGATAGCGATAGTTTACACCATCATATTTTCTCCATCTAATGCTGACTTTCTTTTTCCCTTTTGCCTTAACCTTTGGCTTTGTCATCTTCTCAGGGGCAACTAATATCGTGGTTCTTGCCTGGACATTGCTGCCATCTTTTGCCTTGGCATAGATTGTAACTGATCCGCTTCTCTTTCCCGTAACCTTTCCACTGGAACTGACGGTTGCGACGCCTGTATATGAGGAGGACCAGGTCACTGACTTGTCAGTAGTATTAGCAGGGGTAACAGATGTTCCCAGCTGAATGCTTTTTCCGACAGCTACTGTATTCTTGCCGGTGATACTCATTGCGGTCATCTTTGTCGGTGTGTAAGACCACTTGAGCTGGTAACGGCCTGTCTTGCTGCCATAAGGGTTGCATTTGATATAATATGTGCCCGGACTCAGGTTGAGTTCAATCGTACTTGTCTTAGGGTTACTCTCACTTGCAGTATACACCTCTTTTTCCTTTAACTTCATGAATTCTGAATCCCAGACAGAATAATACATATCACTCACCCTGCTGATAAGGGTAACATCAACCGTCTTATTATCCGGTACATTAATCTTATAAAAGTCAATCTTGTCGTCTCGTGACAGAAAGCCGGTAACAACGTTATCCTTGTTCAGCTTCATGGCACCGGAAAAGTAATCATTGGGTTCTGTCTCATTATTTCCGGCAGATTTAAAAGATCCCTTTATACTATATTTGCCTGTATGACTTCCATATGACCATACCTTAATCGTATATGTTCCCTGCTCCAAGGCTATTTCCACAGAATTTGTCTTGGGATTTGTGTCAGATGAAGTATACAACTCATGCTTCTCATAAGAAATCGACTGATCTTCGCTCAGTACCTGATAATAACTGTCTCCAACAGACCAGCCCTGATAAGTGATCGTCAGCCATCCCGCTGAGGGGATAGATGTCTTGTAGAAATGAACATCACCATTTGATCCTCCTGCTGTGATATACCCATCTACAAAAGTATCATTTAAAATCAGTGTCTTCTCTGCTGCCTTAGCATGGATTGATAAAAGACCTCCAAAAACCAGGGCCGCCGCTATGGAAAACAGGGCCAGATAAATATATCTGTGAATTTTCACACTTACTTCTCTCATGTTCCCTCCTTAAATCATTAAATATTATCAAGTGTCGTGGTAATTACCTGGGAGAAGTATAACATGAGTATGCATGCCTTACAAAAGAAGTGAATTTATATACATTTTCGGGTGTAATTATCCTCTTGGCAGCCTGACCATACAATAAGCAGGATGCATTCATAATGAACACATCCTGCTCTCATTCTAAATCAGATTCGATTACAGCGCCCATCCCTTCAATGATGGGCGCTTTTCCTTACTTCAAATCTGCCTGATTCTTACACTGCCACAATATTCTTGGTAGCGATCACATCAACACCTGTGCCTGCTACATCGGGAATGATCACATCACCGATATTAACCGGAGCGTCAAGAACTACCGGCTTAATCTCACCGAGGATATCAAAGATCTTGCCCTTCGGGATAACATCTTTGGTCTTAACGGAGCATGCTGCAAGGTTGCCGCCGTTAACGCGAACGATGGAGGTTACCACACGGGTAGGATTGGTTACTTCGTTTCTTGCATAGGCATCACCACGCGGACAGGTGTTGCCGGTTACCTCTGTTACTTGACCATTATCTAATGTCACTGTGATCTGGCAGCCCAGAGGACAGTTGATACAGGTTAACTGTCTTTTTTCCATAACTATATACTTCCTTTCCAATATCACTATCTACAACTTTCAATCATTTTATCCGTAGAATTACATAAATCAATCGTAATCGCCTCGGCGATTGCGCGCGAGTTGCGCGACACCGGAGGTGTCTTCCTATGCGCAACTCTGCGATCCGCCGGAGGCTCAATCTCTGACGCAGGTGTGAGACCTATGTCAGAGAGAAGATAATCTTTACGCATTCCTCTCATGACTGAAGTCAAAAGAATCCTGCGTCTGAGATTGAAAATGTCTGTTGATATGCTGCTTACTCAGCCTCAATCTTAACTGTGATGGTCTTCAGGCCATCAAAAGCTTCCAGTTTCTTCTTCTGTAAGATAACCTGCTCCATCTCACCAGGTGCCATTACCTGTTTCTTGCGGTGCATGATTCTCTCATCATTGAAGTATACGCTGATATAGCTGTCTTTGTAAACAGCGCCAACACGGAAACGGATGGTAAGCTTGTCGTCCATCTTGGCAAGATCGATGGAAGATGGTACAGTATAGCGGGCGCCATCTGTTGCTGTGATCTTGATGATCTCCTCAGACTTGGCGATATCCTTGCCATAGCGTTCTTTTACATACTTGGCAGCATTAGCACCGGCATTGCCTGCTTCCTCGGAAACATAGTCTACCAGGTCATGTACATGAAGAACGTTACCGCAGGCGAAGATACCTTCGATATTGGTCTCGAAGCTCTCATCTACGATTGGGCCGCTGGTAATGGGGCTTAATTCAACATGAGCCTGCTTGGAGAGCTCGTTCTCCGGGATCAGACCTACGGAGAGAAGGAGGGTATCGCAGTCATAGTGCTCTTCTGTTCCGGGGATGGGCTTTCTGTCCGGGCCTACCTCAGCGATGGTAACACCGGTAAGACGGTCCTTGCCTTCAATATCGATTACGGTATGGGAGAGCTTCAGCGGGATGTCATAGTCATCCAGACACTGAACGATATTTCTCTTTAAGCCGCCGGAGTAGGGCATAACCTCTGCAACAACCTGTACATCAGCACCTTCAAATGTCATACGTCTTGCCATGATCAGACCGATGTCACCGGAACCCAGGATAACAACCTTCTTACCTGGCATGTAGCCTTCCATGTTAACCAGTCTCTGAGCAGTACCTGCAGAATAGATACCTGCCGGACGATAGCCGGGAATGTTGAGGGCTCCACGGGGACGCTCACGGCAACCCATAGCCAGAACAACAGCCTTGGCCTGGTAGAGAACGATGCCTTCTTAGCGGATCATGGTAGTGACAACCTTATCCTCGGAAATGTCACAAACCATAGTATGTAATTTATACTCAATATTTAAATCTAATGCCTGATCGATGAAACGGGATGCATATTCCGGTCCGGTCAGCTCTTCCTTAAATGTATGAAGACCGAATCCGTTATGGATGCACTGGTTAAGGATACCACCAAGCTGATTATCTCTCTCTAATACTAAAATACTGTCAATGCCTTCTTTTTTGGCAGCGATTGCAGCAGCAAGTCCGGCAGGACCACCACCGATGACAATAATATCATAAGATTTCATAATAATATATTCCTCACTTTCTTTCAATCTGTCATATTCCTTAAGGTCTTAAGATCAATCTTCCTTGATCTTGCCAACCAGCATATTGGAACCGGAGCCCTTCTTGGTGATCTCTGTCATCGGAACACCAAGCTCTCTTGAAAGAATCTCCATGGCTCTTGGAGTACAGAATCCAGCCTGGCAGCGGCCCATGCCCTGACGGGTACGACGTTTTAATCCGTCTAAGGATGTAGCGCCCAGCGGACGGTTGATGGCATCAACGAGCTCGCCTTCTGTAACCATCTCACAGCGGCATACGATAGCGCCATACTTGGGATCCTTCTTGATCATCTCATTCTTCTCTTCGATGGTCAGCTCGTCCATATGGATGATGCCCTTACGCTGAGCCACAAAGTTCTCATTCTTATCGAAATTGAACTTATCCTGGATAATGCCCACAATCATCTCAGCGATAGCCGGTGAAGAGGTAAGACCGGGGGACTCGATACCTGCACAGTCGAAGAAGTTCGGAGCATCTGCAACTTCCTCAATGATAAACTCATGGTTTGCCTCATGAGCACGAAGTCCTGCGAAGGATGTGATAACCTTGTTCATGGGGAGACGATCCTTGGTAAGGTGACTGGCGGAAGCCTTGTCTACCAGATCATTGATGATCTCCTGCGTTGTATTAACCCCTTCCTTGTCATCAATATCTGTGGCGGAAGGTCCTACGAACATATTGCCGTGGATAGTCGGTGCAGTAAGAACGCCCTTGCCCATGGGACCGGGAAGCGGGAAGATGGTAGCGCTGAAGTAGTCGCCCAGCTCCTTATCCATAAGGAGATACTCACCCTTACGGGCAACGATCTTCATCTTCTTCTCGCTGACCATGTTATGCATCTTATCAGCATAAACACCAGCAGCGTTAACAACAGCCTTGGTCTCCAATGTGCCCTTGTTTGTCACCAGCTCGTAATGATCATCCTTCTTGATGATCTCCTGAACCTCTGTCTCGAACTGGAACTCAACACCGTTAGTAGCTGCGTTCTCACCCATAGCGATAGCCAGGTGGAAGGGATCAATGATACCACCGGTAGGAACATAGAGAGCTGCTACGGCATTCGGTGTAAGGTTCGGCTCCATCTCAAGGAGTTCTTCCTTCTGGACGATTCTTGCCCCTGGAACACCGTTCTTATGGGCCTGATCAAGAAGTCTGTCCAGATCTCCGACCTGCTCCGGAATAGTACAGACGATCAGAGAACCATTCTTCTTAATCGGATAATCCAGCTCATCTGCCAGCTGATAGAGCAGCTCATTACCACGAACGTTCATCTTAGCCATCAATGTGCCCGGCTTACAGTCATAACCGGCATGAACGATCGCACTGTTTGCCTTAGATGTACCACAGCATACATCATCAGCCTTGTCCACTACCAGAACCTTAGCCTGAAACTTGGAAAGTTCTCTGGCTGTGCAAGTGCCGACAACACCAGCACCAATTACAATAATGTCATACATGTCTTTCTACCTCCATTTTTTACGAACCGCTTAAAAACCCTGCCAGATTTTGAACAATGTATAATCGTTACACAATATACACAAAGCAACGTCTGAATATCGAGGAAATTCAGACACATTTTTACAAATCCACAGTGCATTACGGGTTACATATATGGTATATTGTACAACTATTTCGGTGAATTGTAAACTGTACATTTTCTACAAAATGGACAAATTTGTTATATTTTTAACAGTGCAAATTTAACAATCAACATGTTTTTTATTTTTACATTAGACAAAGTAATGTCTTAGTTCATAGGAGAATACCCGATTTCATCCGGTTTTTCAAGCTTGATTTTATCAAGTGTAAAAATAATAACCATTTACTACTTAAATCTTCTGCCAGATCACTGAATTGCTGTGTCTTTTATATAGTTAGAAAAGTCCGGGCTTCTTTCGAAGCCCGGACCCCTGTTCATCAGATAT
>JAFUDC010000049.1 GCA_017459345.1 Eubacterium sp. | reverse complement strand
GTTGGTTTCGGTGTCCTCTTTATGGGACTCATTTATATGAGCGCAGCAGTAACTGAGATGGGAGAGGGCCTTTCCAGTCTGCTGACCAGATTCGAGGGTAACTATATCTTAGGATTTTTATCCGGTGTATTAGTGACCGGTGTGATCCAGAGCTCCTCAGCGGTCATCGGTATCCTCCAGTCCATGGCAAGTTCCATGGGACTAAGCTTTTGTGCAGTATTTGCCGTAATCATCGGTGTCAATATCGGAGACTGCCTCACCACATTCATCGTAAGCCGGATCGGAGCCTCACCGGACCAGATCAGGACGGCCCTGGTCCATGTCATCTATAATGTTCTGGCTGCTTTGCTTATCGCCGTCGTATTGTTTGTGGCCCGTTCTACCGGCCTTCTAAACGATGCCATATGGAATATGAAGCTGAACTCAGGCGGTGTTGCCAACCTGCATGGAATATTTCGTCTTGTACCCGCAGTTCTGTTTCTGCCCTTTTCCGGTGCCATGGCCTCTCTGGCAGAGAAGCTTGTGCCAGATAAGAAGGTGGAAGATGACGAGGAGGCCCTTATTGAGGAGAACCTTCGCGGACTGGACAGCCGTCTGATCTCCAACCCGACCATCGCCTTAGATCAGGCCGCCATTGTGGTACAGCATATGGCCAAGGTTGCTATGCACAATGTGGAATCCGCATTCTCTCAAATCTTTGAGTACGAACCCGCCAGGGCACAGCGTATATCCCAGAGAGAGGATCTTCTTGACCGCATGGCCGATGCCTCAAACCAATATCTGGTGGATATATCACCCCATATTGTCCTGGAATCGGATAACCTGGTCCAGAGCTTCCTGATCAAAGCTCTGAACAGCTTCGAGCGAATCGGAGATTACGCCGTTAATGTGGTTAATGAATTCTATGATGTAAGGGAGCACGATAAAGATTTCTCTCTTATAGCCATGAATGAACTGGGTGTCATTGTGGACGCCATCAAGGAAATCTTCCAGCTTACCTATGCTGCCTACCGGGATAACGATGTGGAATCAGCCCGCAAGGTTGAGCCCATGGAGGAGGTCATCGATGCTCTGATCGATTCCGCCAAGAACAGGCATGTATACCGTATGACCCATAATGAATGCGACATCTACAGTGGTATCCTCTTTGAAAATATCCTGTCCAATCTGGAAAGGGCATCCGACCAGTGCTCGGATATGGCTGTTGCCGTATTAAGTCTCAATGACCCGAGAATCCTAGGACGGGAACATGAATATATTCATGAGCTTCATCACTCGGATAATCCGGAATACCTGAAGGAGTTTGACGCCAAGTATGAGGAGTACTTTGATCTCTTCCGGAAGGCAGAACAGGGATGAAGGATAACTATTTAAGTTACTTACAAAGAGATTAACAGACGAACAATAAGGACCAAAGGGTGTATTCAGACACACTTTTGGTCCTTATTGTTCTGTTCTTGTTATATTCACTATTCACACCCCCCTCAGGCTGCAAACCTGCCGGGAGAGCTGGAACTTTCTATTTTGCTCCGTCCACTTTCCTAGGGCCCTTCAGAGCAGACAGAACTACTTGATTCCCGTTTTCTATCTGCCTCACCCGCTTGCCGCTAGCTCTTCATGGCAGATAGAATTGATGGATTCTCATTTTCTATCAGCTTCAATTGTATTCTTTAAGCCTTTCATTGCTGATAGAATTGATGAATTCCCATTTTCTATC
>JAFUDC010000048.1 GCA_017459345.1 Eubacterium sp. | reverse complement strand
TGAATTGGCATGATAAACAAAGAGCCTCTTAATGAACCTTAATCCGGATAGGATATGATCAGACCGGAACAGGATCCACTGGCAGTTGATAAAAATCAGAGCCACGATCCGATAGAGACCCTTTCCCGGTCCGGAAAGCCGCTTGGGCAGGCCGGTGAGGCGTTCAAAGGAGATGAATACAAAATACCCCAGTCCCCAGGCGACAAAGGTCCACATGGCCCCATGCCATATTCCCGTAAAGACCCAGACCACCAGCAGATTAAAGAATACACGCCATTTCTTTTTGGCCCGGGACCCGCCCAGGGGGATGTAGATATAATCCCGGAACCATTCACTTAAGGAAATATGCCATCTCCTCCAGAATCCCGCTACAGACTCCGTCATATAGGGATAGCGGAAGTTCTCCATGCAGTTATAGCCGAACATGTTGGATAAGCCGATGGCCATATCCGAGTAGCCGGCAAAATCGAAAAAGAGCTGCAGAGAATAAGTGATGGACCCAAGCCAGGCATATAGGGTTGAGTAGTCCGAAACCGGTGTGGCAAACACTTCATTGGTAATGTTGGCCAGCACATTTGCCAGGAGAACCTTCTTGTTAAATCCAATCAGGAAACGAGTCACTCCCTCAGAAAAGAGGTCAAAGCGGTCCCCCGCTCCTGACTGCTGACAGGTCATGTCATTATACCTGGTCAGAGGACCGGAAAGAATCTGTCCGAAGAAGGAGAGATAGACCAGGTCATGTACAGGGTTCCCGGCAAGCTGTGCTTTACGGGTATAGATATCAGCCAGATAGGATATGGCCTTAAAAGTGAAGAATGAGATGCCCAGCGGCAGGGCGAGTCTCATCAAGCCAAAGTCAGACCCCAGAATGCTGTTGACCGTGGATATGGCGAAATCCGTATATTTGTAATAGATCAGGATACCCGCATCCAGAACAATACCCATAATCAGAAGGATCCGCCTGGCGGGCTGCCTGGTCAGCTTCTGCATGACTCTCCCCAGAAGTACATTTGCCAGAATAACCAGCAGAAAGAGAATGGCGAATCCGGGAGAACCGATGGCATAAAAAAGGATGCTTAAGGCAAACAGCAGGTATTCCTTCAAGGCATCTGGCAGGACATAATAAAGAATCAGTGCCGTTGGCAGAAAAACAAACAAAAAAAGCAGACCGGTGAGGGACATGGCTACTCCTCCTCTAACTCTTTCAGCCTGTCCTCCAAGGACCGATGAAGACTGAAATACTGGAGGGTCACATGGCAAAGCAGTTTGTTCTCCTCATTTGTTATCTTCACATCATAGGTCAGAAGATTCTTGCCGGCCTTAAGCTCCGATGCCTCCGCGAAAATCTTCTTAGCCCCTCTTCCGGCATTGAGATACTCGATGCTTCCGTTGGACGTGGTCACCAGCTGGCCGCGGCTCCAGGCAGCCGCCCCGCCGACGGAATCAGCCAGGGCAAAGAGGACTCCACCATGTACGCTTCCAATAGGGTTCAGGTGGTAGGGCTTTATTTCAAGTTCAGCTTTCGCCCACCCCTCATTCACATCAAGAATCTTGATCCCTATATACTCGGATGCGCCATGATAACTGTTTCTGTATCGCTTTATTTTTTCAAAAGACTGATTTGTCATACTATCAATACCTCTCAAATATATGTTTATGAATGAGAAGTGAATAGTTTATCCTTATGTCTTAACTTATTCACTAAAAGAGGAGCAGCTTTTACAATCACATTGTCACCACTCATGCCGGTGGAGCTGCCCCTCCTGTTCTAATCCGGCAAAGCCCTGCTGTCTGAGAGCCTCATAGAGGATGACCGCCACAGAATTCCCCAGGTTCAAAGACCTGATCTTGTCCAGCATGGGAATCCGGACGGCCGTATCTTTATAGTCCAGGAGAATCTCTTCCGGAATCCCGGCGCTCTCCTTGCCGAACATGATGTAGCAGCCATCCTCATAACAGACGTCTGTATATGTCTGCTTTGATTTGGTCGTGGCCATGTATATTTTCGCCCCGGGATTCTTGGAAAGAAAATCTTCGAAATTGAGATACCGCCTCACATCCAGCTTGTCCCAGTAATCAAGTCCTGCTCTTTTCAGCATCTTGTCATTGATACGAAACCCCAGGGGCTCGATCAGGTGGAGGACACTGCCGGTGGCCACGCAGGTCCGGCCGATATTGCCGGTGTTGGCCGGCATCTCAGGTTCTAATAATACGATGTTTACCATACTTATTACTCTTTTTCTGCTCTCAATCTCTCCACAAACTTCTTCAGTTTGGCCAGAGCCACCTTAAGTTCATCGATGGAGTAGGCATAGGAGATACGCAGGAATCCCTCCCCGCAATCTCCAAAGGCAGTTCCCGGTACCACAGCCACCTTCTCCTCCTTCAGGAAACGGGTGGCAAACTCATCTGAGGTCAGACCGAACTCCTTGATGGAGGGGAACATGTAGAAGGCTCCCCTGGGTTCAAAACATTTCAGTCCCATCTCCTTAAAGGCATGCATGAGGAAGCGGCGTCTCTGATTGTAAGACTCCCTCATCTCCTCCACATCCTCAAGGCCATTGGTAAGGGCCTCCACACCGGCGTACTGGCTGGTGGTGGGCGCTGCCATAATGGCAAACTGGTGGATCTTGATCATCTGCTCCATGATCAGCTCCGGTCCGGCTGCATAGCCCAGTCTCCAGCCGGTCATGGCAAAGCTCTTACTGAAACCGTTGATCACGATGGTTCTCTCCCGCATGCCCGGGAAGGAGGCGATGGAGCAATGATCCATCTGATAGGTCAGCTCGGAGTAGATCTCATCGGAGATGACATAGAGGTCTTTCTCGATGATGACCTTGACAATGGGCTCCAGATCTGCCCTGCTCATCACGGCCCCTGTGGGGTTATTGGGGAAGGACAGAATGATGGCCTTGGTTTTATCGGTAATAGCGTCAAGCAGTTCCTGGGCGGTCAGCTTGAATTCATTCTCCTCTTTGAGGTTAATGGTCACCGGCACCCCGTCAGCGAGTTCGATACAGGGCAGGTAGGACACATAGCAGGGTTCCGGAAGGATGACCTCATCCCCCTCATTAAGCATGGCACGGAGGGCCAGGTAGATACCCTCACTGCCGCCCACGGTAACCACGATCTCTTTCTTTGGATCATATTGGAGCCGGTAGCGGCTGTCCAGATAATCAGCTATGGCAGTACGCAGTTCCATCAGGCCGGCATTGGACGTATAGAAGGTATGTCCCTTCTCCAGAGAATAGATACCCTCCTCGCGAATATGCCAGGGGGTATCAAAATCCGGCTCGCCCACACCCAGGGAGATGGCATCAGGCATATCCTGGACCACATCGAAGAACTTCCGGATTCCGGATGGTTTGATATTGATCACTTTATCGGATAATGGATTTCTCATGGTGACACCTTCATTCTGTTATGCTCTTCTT
>JAFUDC010000047.1 GCA_017459345.1 Eubacterium sp. | reverse complement strand
TTGTAGATACGGCGCTTCTTCTGAATCAGTTCCGTCGCTAACCGCTCCACGCTGCAGTAGAAGTCATACTCCTTCTCATAGCCCTTGGCCCCGGCAAGACGCCCCACATAGCACTTAAAGATCTGGGCTCTGGGGTCGGAGATGGAATATACCGCATGCCCCATACCATAGATCAGGCCGCTGTGGTCGAAGGCATCCTTATTGAGCAGGCGGTTGAGATAGGCAGTAATCTCCTCGTCATCCGTCCAGTCCTTAATCTCCATCTTCAGCTCATCAAACATGCGGACAACCTTGAGGTTGGCCCCGCCGTGCTTGGGTCCCTTGAGGGAGCCGAGAGAGGCAGCCATGGCGGAATAGGTATCGGTTCCGGAGGAGGTCACCACATGGTTGGTAAATGTGGAGTTATTACCTCCGCCATGATCCATGTGCAGAACCAGGGCAATATCCAGGATTCTCGCCTCCAGAGTCGTATATGCCTTATCCGGCCGCAGCATCCGCAGAATATTCTCCGCAGTGGAAAGCTCCGGCTTGGGAGAATGGATATAGAGGCTCTTCCCCCGGATATAGTGGTTGTAGGACTGATATCCGTAAACCGCAAGCAGAGGCACTGTGCTGATCAGCTGCAGGCACTGGCGAAGTACATTGTCAATATGGGTATCATCGGCCATATCATCATAGCCGTACAAGGTCAGTACTCCCCTCTGCAGAGTATTCATCATATCTCTGCCGGGAGCCTTCATGATGACATCCCGGACAAAGTTGGTGGGCAGGGTCCGATATTTACCCAGAAGATCCTTAAAGCCCTTGAGCTGGTCTTCATCCGGCAGCTCGCCGAAAATCAGAAGAAAGGCAATCTCCTCAAAACCCAGCCGTTCTTCTGAGGCAAAGCCCTTTACCAGATCACTGATATTATAGCCCCGGTAGTACAGCTCACCATCAATGGGAATGCTCTTTCCATCCACGATCTTGGAAGAAAGAACGGTGGATATGTCGGTAAGGCCTGCAAGGACCCCCTTGCCATTCACATCACGAAGTCCCCGCAGCACATGATACTGGTCGTATAATCCCGCCGGAATATGGCCCCGCTCCATGCACATGGCCGCCAGCTTCCTGATATCCGGTGTAATCATGGAATACTCATTCATATGTCATCGCTTCCTTTCTGTCTCATCATCTAACTAATACCTGATGCTTTTTCAACAATGCGCAACTTTAATGCGCCATATTAATTAACTTTGTTAATCATTATAATACATTTCCAGTCATTTGTCAAATCACTGTAATTTACTATATATTTTCCTGTTGTTTTTCCCTTGTATCATTACATTTCTTCCTGAGTTGATCCGACTGCCCCCTCATATAAAAAGAGGTCCTATCCTCTTCTTGGGTATACTCTGCAAAAAATTACCCTGTCCTTCAGAAGATGATTTTATTGTTCCCGGACAACTGCTAAAATTTTATGTAATCTGTACAAGTTTTTTCTGTTTTTCAGGGATTGATTGTGATATACTAAAGTCAGTTTACTGACAGGGAGAAGTATGTCCTTTCCCTGTTGTTTTAGTCCGATTATAAATATTAAGAAAGGAGTGTATCAAAATGCAAATACAAAGACTCGTGGATCTGGAGGATTACGAATTTGATACATTGCTCGTTACATATAACCATAAAAACCGCCTGAGCATTGAACTTGGCAAGGTCAGTGAGATTTTCAACGTACTCACAGAAGACGGTCTGGTAGGCGGCAGCAAGGTATATGGTCTTCGGGGCAAGGATTTTTCATATCAGGGACAGCCTTATTATAATCTGATCTTCATCGGTATTCCCGAGAACGCCTCACCGAGAAAGTATCAGCTTCAGTTTGGTGCCGCAGTGAAGGAAGCCAGGAAGCTTAAGGGCCGCAATCTGCTCATGACAGCCATTGGTGATGATGTTTCCTTCTGGCTGAGTTCTGCCATGAAGGGCATCCTGCTGGGCGATTATACATTTGACAAGTATCATTTTGAGAAGGAAGAAAGGCCTGAGATCAATCTCGGCATCCTCACCGGTGTGGACCAGGCTTCCTTCAAGAAGGAAGTACAGTACTCCCGCATGCTGGCAGAGTCTGTCATCCTGGCAAGAGACCTGGTGAATGAACCGGCCAATATCATGACTCCCGCTGCCCTCGCTGACGCAGCCAGGGCAGTCTGTGAGAAGAATAACATCAAGTTCTCCGTTCTTGAAAAAGAGGACTGCGAGGCTATGGGCATGAATTCCTTCCTTTCCGTGGCAAAGGGTTCCAAGCAGCCGCCCAAGTTCATCGTGATGGAGTACAACGGACGCGCCACCGACGATGAGAAGATTGCTCTGGTTGGCAAGGGAATCTGTTTTGATTCAGGCGGATATAACTTAAAACCGGACAAGGCCATGAAGGGCATGCATGGGGATATGGGCGGCGCAGCCGCAGTAATTGGTGCCATCGGTGCCATCGCCCAGGCTAAACTGGGGATCAATGTCACTGCCATCGTTCCGGCCTGCGAGAATATGGTCTCCGGAAAGGCCGCAAAACCAGGCGACATCGTTCAGTCCATGAACGGCAAGTACATAGAAGTTGTCAACACTGATGCAGAAGGCCGCATGGCTCTTGTTGATGCCATCACCTACGCCATCCGCCAGTGTAATGCCACCACAGTAATTGATGTAGCTACTCTGACCGGCGCCTGCGTTGTTGCCCTGGGCGACCGCTACACAGGTGTATTCAGCAACAGCGATGACCTGACAGCCAAGCTGGTTCAGGCTTCCATCATTGCCGGTGAGAATATCTGGAGACTGCCACTGGGCGGTGATGAATATGCCGAGCTCAACAAGTCCAGCGTTGCAGACATCGCTAACTGCGGAACCAAGTGCGGAGCCATTGCAGCTGCAAGATTCCTGGCAGAGTTTGTGGAGAGAAAGCCATGGATTCACATGGACATCGCCGGGTCCTCTGAATCCGACGCAGACACCCAGATCTATGCAGAAGGCGGTACCGGCGCAGCCGTTATGACCTTGTATGAACTGGTTAAGATTATGGAGAAGCCATATAAGAGTTATTGATATTAATGAATAATATAATTTTTAATCCCGTGGGCCTGGTGTCTGCGGGATTTTTATATCAGCTGCTTTAAGCATGGATAGTCTGCAGAGAACCTGTACAGTTTACATAAAGGGATGAGAAAACTTTGGAATCTTATGCAGTTTTGCACACAACAAAGGAGAGCATCCAACTACCATCTTAGATGCTCTCCCTCAGTGTTCAATTTTCAATTCCAATGGTCTGTTCCTCCTGTTACACCCTGCAATCTGAGAAATACAATCCTGTAAATCACTTCTTCCACTCCCGTGATTCCTCGTGTTAACCTTCTTGCTCTCTCACATCTTGAGTGAACTGACGTCCCGATCAACAGTTCCATAAATCCTATCGAATCTCAGAATAACTAACTGCACTTCCTACTATCTTATTACTTCTTAATGAGGTGTTATCCTAACCAATCCCTCGCACTATCTATCGTATTCCCTGCTTCAGCTTCTTCTGAATTCTAAAATTACTACTTCTGGTGGTCCGTACCTCCAATCCTCTAATTATAGTTTCCACAATTCAACTTATGCTTTTGGTGGTTTGTACCTCCTTCATTGAATGTATCTGTATTATAATCGAGAAGCAGCATTTTGTCAATACTATTTGCCAAAAAACTTTATATTTTTTGTTTTTAGGTTAATTTTCAGAATATATTCTGATATACATACAATTCAAGGCATCTTTTTTGATAATTAATTGTCACATAAGTTCTTATGGACGCAAAGGCTTATTTGGGGGCTTTGCGTCCATCTTTCTCAGCTGATTCCTCCATTTTTCAGGCCATTTTGATGGACGCATCTAGCTGTCTCGGAGCTTTGCGTCCATCCATTCCCAGGTGGAAAGACCAGTCCCATCATCTGTCTCATTGTTATCATAGTAGATCCAGGATAGATGTCCCATATATGTATAAGGACTGCCGTCCTCGTTCCTGTAGGTTCCGGAAGTATCAATCACATGGTCAGACGTGGATACATGAAGATCCTTTGCCCCGGCCTTTTTCAGGCGCTCAATGGTGGGAATCTCATGAGTCTCCGGAATCACGATCGGATCATCCTTGGAATAGACAAAGTATAAAGGAACCCCGGCAAGTCTTGCAACAGCCTCATCGCTGAGCTTGTCATCAGGCATGGATTCGCAGATGGGTACCACTGCGGAAAAAAGATCCGGATAAGCGGAAGCCATAATAAGGCTCATATAGCCTCCGTTAGAACAGCCGGCCAGGGCAATCTTAGTGCAGTTTTTCTCTCTGGCATACCAGTCGATCAGCTCATAAAGGGACTCCGTATAGTAAGATGTTCCATCCGCCCGGATTCCTCCTTTATCAGCATCAGTTTCTTTCTGAGAGGCCTCGCTTTCTTTCTGGTCTACCCAGACTTTCCCATCGAAGAAGTTGGATTCTTTCCCATCTGCATCCATCCAGTAGGTAGGGCATTGGGGCACCAGGACATAGGCTCCGCCGATAGTATCCTGGAACTCCTGGCCAGCCATAGTGGTCCCCTTCCGGCCCAGCAAGGGCAGATAGGCATCACTGCCCTTCTTCTGTCCTTCCCCCAGACCATGCAGCCAGACAAAAAGAGTATCTGTCTCCTTCTCAGGTGTGTAAGAAGCGTACTGATAGCAGGTACCGTTTTTGGCAATATAGCTTTCTTTAGCAAACATATCTGCAGCAGTAAGTCTCTCCGTAAAAACCGGATCAATATCCAGATTCATATCTGAACTCCTGTACTTAATATGCAGCTCATAAGGATCACTCCAGATAAAAATCTGCGTCCTGTAGGTACACACGAAGGGGCTTCCTACCTCCGGGCTGACATACATTTCCAGAGCAAAGTGTCTGGATGGCCCTTCGATTTTCTTCCCTTCCTCATCGCACAGATACGCTGCTGTCACTTTCCTGTCATAATCTTTTTTGTATGTATCATAGTTGGGAGTATTCTCATCCGCTGCCAGCTTCCGTTCTGTGACAGTCAGATTCTCTTCATGAATCTCGCCGACTGCTTCTTCCAGGGAAACGATTGCCTTGTCGATGCTGCATCCCCAGTCATAATTACCTGCATGAATCTTGTATGTTCCATGAATAATATGTGCCTGCATAATCTCCTCCTCTACTAAAATTAACCCCCATACCACTGCTTCCACAGGGCATCTGCCTCATCCCGGGATTGTACACCCCCGCCTGCCCCGGACTTGACCACACAGGCAGCTGCACAGACAGTTCCATACTGACTGCATTCATAAAGGGAAAAACCCCGAAGAAGCCCTGACAGGAAGCCGGCCACATAATTATCCCCGGCCCCGGTGCCATCGATGGCATCCACCGGCAGCGCTTTCATATGAAATGATTCATTCTCACCGTAGATGTAAGATCCATCCGCCCCGGCCTTGATAATGACATGTCTTACCCCCGCATCCCGAAAGAAGGCCGCCATATCTTCTATTTCCTTCCTTCCGGTAAAAAACTCTGCCTCCGCATCATTGGGAAATATATAGTCAATCATAGGCAGAATCTCCGCAATATCTGCTAATGTCATCTGCCGAAAAGTGGGCACTTTGGTGTCAGCACAGACAAGACAGTCATTCTTCTTTGCTTCCCTGACCAGGTCGATCACTGTCTTCGGCTGGTCGAGGGGAGCCCGGAACAGACTGGCAAGGGACAAAATCTTTGTGTCTGCTGAAACATTTGGATCCGGTGCATAGCCTTCCAGCATAGTGGCGTCAGAGTTAATCGAATCTCTTGACCCATCCTCATCCACCATCAGATTTGCAATAGGAGTGGGTCTGTCCTTAGAGATATCTACACAGCTTTGATCCAGGCCCAGTTCCTTCATGGCAGCCAGAATCATCCTGCCGGCAAGATCATCTCCTAATCCACAGACCAGCCTGACATCATGTCCAAGCCTTTTTAATACGGTGGCTTCATTGATGGCATCTCCTCCGACACTTAAGGAAATACTCTCTGCCCGGAAAACCTTTTTCCTCTCCGATGCCCTGTCCACTCCCCTTGTAATGCAATCAATCAGGTTCTGTCCGATGCATGTGATTTCTGCCATATTCTCCTTTCCTTTCTGTGCAGTTTAATCTGGCAAGGATTTAATCCTGTTTTTATCCATAGCTTGATTGGTATATTGAATTCTTCTGATAACTACCATTATACTTTATCTCTATACAAAAAAACAGACCAATAAAGAAATATGTGTCAAAAGATAGGTAACCAGTATATCCTTGTTTCCTCTGGACGGGATTCTTCAAATATGTTACTATTCTTACTGTCTTTGACTTAAAGTCCCTCAATAGCTTCATATCAGGGAGGATTACTATGAAAGAACTATGGGAATTATTTATTACATTTGCCCGGATCGGAGGTTTCACTTTCGGCGGCGGCTACGCTATGCTGCCCATGCTGCAGAAGGAAGTAGTGGAAAATAAACATTGGGCCACGGAGGAAGACCTGATGGATTACTATGCCGTCGGCCAGTGTACACCCGGTATCATTGCCGTCAATACAGCAACCTTTGTGGGTTATAAGCAAAAGGGGCTCATCGGAGGCATTTCCGCCACAGCGGGAGTCATTGCCCCCTCTCTGGTGATTATCATGATCATCACCGCCTTTATTAACAATTTTGCTCAGATTCCAATGGTCCAGCATGCCCTGGCTGGTGTCCGGGTCTGTGTCTGTGTACTTGTATTTGATGCTGTAGTAAAGCTGGCTAAGAAGTCTCTGGTGGATGCTGCCACTTACGGAATCTTCGCCGCCGTTATGCTGCTGGCTCTTTTTACCAGCGCAGCCACCTGGCTGCTGGTTATCGCGGCAGGAGCAGCCGGAATTGTAATTAAGGTAATTATGGAGAGGAATCGCGGCGGTAAGGAGGCGGATTTATGATCTATCTACGTTTATACTGGGAGTTCTTTAAGACAGGACTTTTTACCATCGGAGGCGGGCTTGCCACCCTGCCCTTCCTCTATGAGATGCAGGCCAAAACCGGCTGGTTCACTGTCCAGGATATTGCCAACATGGTGGCTATTTCCGAGTCCACCCCCGGACCTATGGGAATTAATATGGCAACCTTTACCGGATTTACCGTCGCAGGTATACCCGGGGGTATCATAGCCCCCATCGGGCTGGTCACCCCTTCCATCATTGTTATTGTTATCATCGCCAATATTCTGGAACGTTTTAAGACCAATAAATACGTGCAGTACGCCATGTACGGCCTGCGGGCTGCATCCGCCGGCCTGATTGCGATCGCCGGACTGAAGGTTGCCCAGATTGCCTTCCTCCACCCAGAGCTTTTCAAAGAGACACATAACATACAAGATCTCTTTAATCCAATCGCGATAATATTTGCCCTGGCTCTTTACCTGGTGTATAAAAAGACAAATAAGCATCCTATTCTCTATATTGCGGCATCTGCAGTGATGGGGATTGTGTTGATGATGTGAGTAACTATATAAGTGAATAAGTCCAGTGCGCAGCGGCTGAGCAAGGCGGCATGCTTGCATGTAAGACTGCTCAGACATTGCGCACGACAAACAGTATCGAGCGGAGCAGTGAGATGCGGAGCGAGATGCTGTTAGCACGGTG
>JAFUDC010000046.1 GCA_017459345.1 Eubacterium sp. | reverse complement strand
TCTTTTATGAGCTGGACAGGAGTTTCGCAATTAACTAAATAATAAGATAACAATAAGGAGCGGCCAGATGGAAAGAAATGATGCCCTGTGGCGGACAGCACAGAAGCTGATAAAAAACCATACTCTTACCGGGGACGAATACGAGCTTCTTCTGGGCGGCCAGGATGATCCGGAGATCACCGCCCTTCTCAGGGAGGAGGCCTTAAGACTCCGCAGAAAGTATTATGGAGATAAAATTTATATAAGGGGCCTGATTGAATTCACCAACTATTGCCGCAATAACTGTCTGTACTGTGGAATCCGCCGGGATAACAGGCAGGTAACCCGCTACCGCCTTGCAGAAGAGGAGATTCTTGCCTGCTGTGAGAATGGCTATGAGCTGGGATACCGAACCTTTGTCTTGCAAGGGGGAGAGGATTCGTATTATAATGATGACAGGATGGAAGGGATTGTTGCGGCAATCCATGAGAAGTACCCGGACTGCGCCATCACCCTGTCCTTGGGAGAGAGGAGCAGGGAGAGCTATGAACGTCTCTTTCTGGCGGGAGCTGCCCGCTACCTGCTCCGCCATGAGACGGCGGATGAAGACCACTACCGCATGCTGCATCCCGAAGAGATGAGTCTTTCCCGACGAAAAAAATGTCTGGAAGACCTTAAAGATATCGGCTATCAGATCGGAGCAGGCATGATGGTCGGCTCCCCCGGACAGACTGACCGGCATCTGGCGGCAGACCTGTGCTATCTGCAGGAATTATCCCCGCACATGGTGGGTATCGGGCCCTTTATCACCCATCACGAGACCCCCTTTGCCCATGAGCCTTCCGGAAGTGTGGACCAGACCCTCTATCTTTTATCCATCATCCGGATTATGCTGCCCAGGGTTCTCCTGCCTGCTACCACAGCCCTTGGTACCATGGATCCCATGGGCAGGGAGAAGGGATTTCTGGCGGGGGCCAATGTGGTGATGCCCAACCTGTCACCGGTCAAAAACCGGAAGGATTACGAACTCTATGATAATAAGATCCGTACCGGGGATGAGTCTGCCCAGTGCCGGGACTGTCTGGAGCTCAGAGTCCGGCGGGCAGGCTGTCATCTGGTGACAGACCGGGGCGATTACTGTGGATTTGAAATGTAAAGGAGATAGATAGCTATGAAGATTTTAGTGACCGGCGGTGCCGGCTATATCGGAAGCCATACCTGTGTTGAACTGCTTGACAGCGGATACCAGGTGGTCGTGGTGGATAACCTCTATAATTCCTGCGAAGAAGCTCTGAACAGGGTAAGGAAGATCACCGGGAAAGACCTGACCTTCTATGAGGGAGACCTCCTGGATCAGCCCTTCCTTGAGGATGTTTTCCGCAGGGAAAGGCCGGAGGCAGTGATACATTTTGCCGGATATAAGGCAGTTGGAGAGTCTGTGGCCAAGCCCATCGAGTACTACCACAATAATATCACGGGAACCCTGATTCTCTGTGATGTCATGCGCCGGTATGACTGCAAGAAGATCGTGTTCTCTTCCTCCGCAACAGTTTACGGGAACCCGGCATTTGTGCCGATCACGGAGGAGTGTCCCAAGGGAACCATCACCAACCCTTACGGCCAGACCAAGGGGATGATTGAGCAGATCCTTACAGACCTCAATGTCAGCGATCCGGCCTGGAATGTGACCCTGCTCCGCTACTTTAATCCCATCGGAGCCCACAGCAGCGGGCTGATCGGAGAAGATCCCAAGGGAATCCCCAATAACCTGGTTCCCTACATTGCCAAGGTGGCAGTGGGCAAGCTTGATAAGCTGGGCGTTTTCGGCGATGACTATGACACACCGGATGGAACCGGCGTGAGAGATTATATTCATGTGGTGGATCTGGCAGCCGGCCATGTCTGTGCCTTAGAGCATATGAAGGAGGGCGTGCAGATCTACAATCTGGGGACAGGCCGAGGCTACAGTGTCCTTGATGTGGTGAAGGCTTACGGCAAGGTATGCGGCAAAGAGATTCCCTACGAGATTAAGCCCCGCCGCCCCGGCGATATTGCCACCTGCTACTCCGATCCCTCAAAGGCAGAAAAGGAGCTGGGCTGGAAGGCTAAGTACGGAATCGAGGAAATGTGTGCGGACTCATACCATTGGCAATCGGAAAATCCGGATGGATATCAGGCGTGAAAACTTGAATTTATATAAGAACTTTGATATACTAAGTTGATATAAAAGATATAATAATTCAGAGCTTGTTTCATTCACATTCCGCATGGTTCTGAATAATTACAATCGAGTTATTCTATACACAGGAGGAACATGATGAAAAAGCCCAGTCTGATAAAACGTTTCTTTTCTTTCCTGCTGCGGACAGTCGTGGTCATTCTGCTTATGGTGCTGATAGCGGTCGGATCCTTTGAGGGAGTTACCTATTATCTCACCGGCAGTATCTATGATCTGAGAGAACTTCTTAAGAACAGTGGTTCTGCCGTGGCGGATATTGCAGAGACGGTGGCAAAAGATGATGACACCGTAGATGATAAGAATATCAGCACCAGTCTATTTTTTGTGGAGAGTGCTGACGGATTAAGCCGATATACTTCCCTGATCATGACGAATTCCAGCACCGGAGCAGTGGATATTCTCCTGGCTCCTCTTCATGCACAGGTTACCGTAGGAGGGGAATTGCTTGCTGACCTGCAGAAGAAGATTCCCAATGCGGGTTCTACCATGGAGCTTGATGACATAGCCAGAGCCTATGGTGATGAGAAGTATGACATAATCAGCAGAATCTACGGGCAGACTCTGGGTATCAATATCGGGGGCTATGAAGTGCTGACCCAGAAACAGTTTGAGAAGCTTCTGGACCTGACAAGCTCCGTGACTTATCATTTTGATAACCAGATATCCTACAGAGATGCCAGGAACCAGCTGAAGATTATGGAAGCCGGGGACCAGCAGTTAAACGGATCCAAGGCCATGATCATGCTTGGTCATCTGGATGGGTCTGACAAACAGGAATCTGACCGGCTTGAACATGTTAACAGTTACCTGGAGTCCTGGCTTGCTCAGGTTTTAAGCAGCGGAAAGGGGAAGGAACTGGTTTCCCGGGTTGCAAAGAATGCGGTCACCAGTCCGGGTAAGGATTTTGATGAGGCTCAGGAGATCTGGGGTAAGCTTTCCATGAACGCGGTGACCCTGCGAATCCTTCAGGGGGCAGAATCAGGAGGACTCTTTGCCCTCGATTCCCAGAAAGCCAGACTGCAGGTTGCCACCCTGATCAAGCAGAGCGGGGAGTATAGTGCTTCCGGAGATCAGGACAGTGTGGGGAACCTGGGTGACGAGTATGGTACCACGGAAAGCTCCAAGGATTACTACATCGAGCTTTACAATGCCGCCTTCCAGCAGGGACTTGCTTCATCCTGGGAGGAGTATCTGGAAGGGCAGGGCTATAATATCAGCCTGATCAGCAACTATCAGGATGAGGGTCCTATTTCCACCACCAGGATTATTGTAAATCGTGAGGGAATCGGCCTTGACCTGCTGAAGTACTTCCCCGGTGCAGATATCCAGACCGGTGAGATTGTTACCGGCGGGGATATTCAGGTTTACATTGGAACAGACAGTATCAGTGTTGGCACATCCGAGGGCACAGACCAGGACTATCAGGGGGATTCGGATTCCTACGGTACCACCGAGGATTACAGCTATGATTCATCGGGAGTCCAGGATAGTAATGATTCGGATTTCTCAGAGCAGGATTCCTATCAGGATAATGATTCATCTGGTGATCAGGACACAGACACAGATCAGAACTCTTATCAGGATTCATCAGAAACCGGTAATTCAGGTTCCGGCAGCTATAACTTTGATACAGATTCCGAGTAGGACCAAAACCCGTCAGACGAGTGAAGGGAGCAAGGTATGCGAAAACTGCATCTGAAGAAGGTAAATGTTCTGGGGATTGATGTCTGTGACATCCGCCCGGAAAGAGCAGTCCTTCTCTCTTTTGAGGCCATGCGAAGCCATGAATTTGATACTGTACTCTTCCTGTCTGCCGTGGGGTCCCTGTTCTGTCAGAATACGCCCTGGGCCCCGGAACTGGTGAACGGCCTGCCTCTGGTGGTGCCGGGGGACCAGCACACGGAGCTTGCGGTTTCCCGCCAGATGGTGGAGGGGGATAATGGTCTTGGCAAGTTCACCGATGAGTATATGAAGCGGTTTTTATCCCGCATGAACAGAGAGTACAGGGAGATATTTGCGGTGACATCCCAGCAGGACCGGCTTACAGATCTTGACGCCTATCTGACGGAAAACTATCCCAACATCACCATGCAGGGAATGGTATACGAATCAGATACTGAGGGCGGAGCAGATAAGGTGGTCAATGAGATCAATGCCCACATTCCGGATGCCCTGCTTCTCTTACTGCCTGTAGCTGATCAGCTTATGTTTCTTAAAGATTATTCGCCCATGATGAATACCAGGCTGTGTATCTGTATTGAATCCCTGCATCCCTTTATCGTCAAGGAGACGATATCGGTTCCCCGATGGATCCGGGTTCTGCATCTTGAATCCCTCTACCGGTGGTTTAACAGGGAGGAGAAGCTGGAGAGAACCATTGCAGGTTCCATTTTTAAGAAAAAGGTGAATGAGGATTCCCAGACAGAGGCCGGGCATGATGAACAAAATTGAAGCCTGATTTTTGTGTATTTTTTTAAGAGGTTGTGTGTTTTTTGCATATTTCCTCTTTTTTTTTTACCTTTTTTGTATTAGAATAACATATAATAGATTAACGTCGGCCATGCGTGAATAGTTACAGGGGGAAGAAATATGATTTCTAATCAGATTTTACAGGATACGATAGATGGCATTAAAGCAATTACCAGAATTGACCTGTGTGTCATGGATACAGAAGGGAAACCGCTGGCTTCAACACTGGATGCGGTGGAGGAGTACAGGGAGGCTGTACTGGTCTTTGCGGATTCTCTGGCAGAGAGCCAGATGCTGCAGGGATATCAGTTTTTTAAAGTTTTTGATGAAAAGCAGCTTGAGTATATCGTCCTGGTCAAGGGAGAGACCGATGATGTCTACATGATCGGCAAGATGGCAGCCTTCCAGATCCAGAATCTTCTGATTGCCTACAAGGAGAGATTCGATAAGGATAATTTTATCAAGAACCTGCTGCTGGATAACCTGCTGCTGGTAGATATCTATAACCGTGCCAAGAAGCTGCATATCGAGACAGAAGTGAGACGTGCAGTCTTCATCATTGAGACGGCCAACGAAAGGGATAACAATTCCTTTGAGACCGTCCGCAATATCTTCTCTGCCAAGGCCAGAGATTTTATCACGGCAGTGGATGAGAAGAATATCATCATTGTCAAGGAGTTAAAGACCGGAGAGGGTTATCCGGAGCTGCATAAGACAGCGGAAGTAATCATAGATATGCTTCATACGGAGGCTATGACCCGGGTTAAGGTTGCCTTCGGCAACATCGTTGGCGAGATCAAGGAAGTTTCCCGTTCCTACAAGGAGGCCAAGATGGCCATGGATGTGGGCAAGATCTTCTATCCGGAGAATAATGTGGTAGCCTATAATCAGCTGGGCATCGGCCGCCTGATTTACCAGCTCCCTCTGCCTCTGTGCAAGATGTTCATCAAGGAGATCTTTGAGAACCGTTCTCCGGATGAGTTCGACGAGGAGACCCTGACCACCATCAACAAGTTCTTTGAGAACAGCCTGAATGTTTCCGAGACCTCCAGACAGCTCTATATCCACAGGAATACACTGGTTTACCGTCTGGATAAGCTGCAGAAGAGTACCAACCTGGATCTTAGAGTCTTTGAGGATGCCATTACATTTAAGATTGCTTTAATGGTTGTGAAATATATGGAATATATGGAAAGTATAGAATACTAGGATATGGATAATCAATTACAGGGGGGATTCCCGGACAGGGATCCCCGGGAAAGAGAGGATGCCGTAAGGGATCCTGTAAAGAATTACATTACTGATAATGAAAAAGAGTCCGGCTCCGGAAGGCAGAAAAGATTCGGATGGTTCAGTCTGATCTTCGGCATGGTTCTGATGCTTCTGGTGGGATTCTTTATGGGACGCCATCTGATGGTCTCCGGCAAGGTTGGAGGCAGGGATTATAACAATTCCGCCATGCTGAATAAGATGAAGAAGCTGGAGGCCTATATTGAGGCTTTTTACCTGAACGATGTGGATACGGAGGCGGTGGAGAACGGCGTCTACCGCGGCCTCCTGTCCGGTTTGGGGGATCCATACTCAACCTACTATTCCAAACAGGAGTATCAGGATCTCATGGATTCCGATTCCGGCGGCTACGAGGGAATCGGCGTGACCGTATATAAGGATTCTTCCTCCGGCTACGTGGTGATCGAACAGGTGATGAAAGATCAGCCGGCCTATAATGCCGGCGTGGAGAACGGGGATATCATCATCTCGGTGGACGGAACAGACACGGCGGGCATTACCCTGACCGAGACCGTGAACAAGATCAAAAAGGGAAGCGGGGACAGTGTTAAGCTTACTCTTTTAAGAAAGAATCAGACCCTGGACATTGAGGTTAAGAAGAGTCATATCGAGGTGGAATCTGTTGTCAGCCAGATGAAGGAGAATCAGATAGGGTATATCTCCGTATCCCAGTTTATCGAGAATACGGATGAGCAGTTTGTAAAAGCTGTGGATGACCTTACAGAGCAGGGGATGAAGGGCCTTGTCCTGGATCTTCGCGATAATGGCGGCGGCCTGCTTGATTCCTGTATCAATATGGTTTCAAGAATCATCCCGGAAGGGGACCTGATTGTTTACACCGAGGATAAGAACGGGCACAGGGATGAGTTTAAGAGCAATGACGCAAAAACTCTGGATCTGCCCATCGTGATCCTGGTCAATGGCAACACGGCCAGCGCCTCGGAGATTATGACAGGCTGTCTTAAGGATTACAAGAAGGCCACAGTCCTGGGCAGCACCACCTTCGGTAAGGGAATTGTGCAGAATGTGATGCCTCTTGGTGATGGCTCGGCCATCAAGCTGACGGTGTCCAAGTACTACACTCCCAGCGGACACTATATTCATGAGGTGGGTATTGAGCCGGATGAGAAGATGGAGTATACTGCGGAAGAATGGGCAGAAGCCAAGAAGGAACCGGACAAAGATAAGCAGATGATAAGAGCCCTGGAGCTGCTTGGCAGCAATTGACCAGGGTTAGCAGGAAAACGTAGAGCACGGGGTCAGCTTAACGATCAGCAGATCCCGTGCTTTTTCAGGAAGGAGGCAATGTGGTCATCCACACAGTGCTCCAATGACCGGTCCAGGGAGAAGGTACGGTAGGATATACCGGTGGTGATCTGCAGGCTGCCGGGCTCAAAGCGGATGTTGACGTAGATCCCTTCAATATCATCGGCTGTATAGGAACCCTGGCTCTCCCGGAGGAGAAACTCCACACTCTTTTCCGGCAGAGCCAGAACTGTTTTAAAGCCCAGGGGGAGTCTTCTGCCCCGGATAATCTGAAAGACCAGAGGTCTGGCTTCCTTCCAGAAGCAGTAGTCCCTGCTGATGCTTTCATTGGTCTCGCTGTCATAGAAATCATGATTCAGATGGCCGTCCAGATAGTAGGAGATTCCCATCTGCACTGTCGTCTCCACCAGATAGAACTGGTCAAAGCAGTCTCCGGACAGGAGCTTCTGCATACAGTCTTTGATATCGGTAACCTGTATAGATAGCATAGATGCCTCCTGATTAAATCAACTAAGTAATCATTATATGATATGAAAGCAGGCTTTCCTGATCATATAGTCCAAAAATCTGCATGGCTCTGAGTAGTTACAATTACTATATCATAATAGAAGGAATTTGAAAAGGATGTAAATATATGGATTTTTTGTTAGAGTGTCTCAGAAAGGGAACCGCCCCGGTTAAGGTGGTGGAGTTCGCGAAGAAATATCTGAATGAACTGGGATTTGAGGAATTATATTACAATACATCGTTTGAGCCCGAGGAGGGAGGAAGATACTATATGACCCCCTTCCCGGATGTCATCTTCGCATTTACCATGGGGCAGAAGCGGACCTACAGGCAGAAGCTCCGCATGGCTTTTGCCCATGTGGACCAGCCCTGTTTCAAGGTCAAGGCCAGCCCGGACTTTGAGAATATGGGGGCTGCCCAGCTGAATGTGGAGGTCTACGGCGGGATGATGGACCATACCTGGTTTGACCGGCCTTTAGGGCTTTCCGGCTCGGTTGCCCTTGTTGGTGAAGATCCTTTTCATCCCTGCATTCTTTCTTATGAGAGCGACGGGCCTGTGGCGGTGATCCCGGGCCTTGCCATTCATATGAACAGAGAGGCTGCGAATGGCTGGAAGATTGACCGGCAGAAGGAGCTGATGCCTGTAACAGGACTTGCAGGCGGCCCCTGGACCAGGAAGACATTTACCCGCTTTCTTGCCGAGGAGCTTAATGTGGAGGAGGGAGAGATCCTTGCTTTTGATCTGAATCTTTATAACTGTGATCCGCCTCAGCTTGTGGGCTTTGAAAATGAACTGGTGCTGAGCCCCCGTATAGATAATCTGGCTTCCGTCAGCGCCCTGCTTGAATCCCTGGTGGAGGGGGAGCGGGACAGCGGAATCAATCTGATCGGTCTCTTCAACCATGAGGAGGTGGGAAGCTTTTCAAAATCCGGGGCGGACTCGGACCTGCTGACCAGCGTCTTAAAGACCATCTTTGAGGCTCTTGGTGCCGGGGAGGAGGACTTCAGAGCCTCTATATCCCGGTCCCTTTACCTGTCGGCGGACGGTGCCCATGGGGCCCATCCAAACTATCCGGACCGCTGCGATCCCACCACAAGGGCTCTGATCGGCCGGGGACCGGCAATCAAATCCAGCGGCACCTGCAAATATGTCACAGATCTTAAGGTACAGGCTATTCTTAAAGGCCTTGCGGAGAAATATGACCTGCCTCTGCAGATTATCGGAGACCGGAATACCATACGGGGCGGCACCACCCTGGGGCCCATGGTGGGTTCCCACCTTCCCATGGCCGGCTGTGACATCGGTATTCCCATGTGGTCCATGCATTCTGCCAGGGAGACTATGGCTCTGTGCGATTACCGGTCCATGTGCCGGCTGCTGACTGCATTCTTTAAGGAATAATTGAGAGGGTCCTGTCATATATTTCATTTAGATTGAATGAATATATGGGAGGATAGTCATGGATAAGCAGAATATATATAAGGATATCTGTGTCAGGACCGGAGGGGAGATTTATCTGGGAGTGGTCGGCCCGGTGAGAAGCGGCAAGTCCACATTTATCAAGCGTTTTATGGAGACCATGATTCTGCCGGAGATTGCAGATGAGAATGAGCGGAAGCGGACGATGGATGAGCTGCCCCAGAGCGGAACGGGGACCACGATCATGACCACGGAGCCTAAGTTCATCCCCAAGGAGGCCGCCACCCTTCCTATTCAGGATATGAAGGTGAAGGTCAGACTCATTGACTGTGTGGGATTCATGGTCAAGGGGGCAGGCGGCCACATGGAAAACGGCCAGGAGCGGATGGTAAAAACTCCCTGGTTTGATTATGAGGTGCCTTTTACCAAGGCGGCTGAGTATGGAACCGACAAGGTGATCAGGGACCATTCAACCATTGGTATTGTGGTGACGGCAGACGGGTCTTTCGGTGAGCTGCCAAGAGATTCCTACGTGGAGGCGGAAAAGAGGACGGTGAAGGAGCTTACAGAGATCGGCAGACCTTTTGTCGTCCTTCTTAATTCCGAGCGCCCCTACTCCAAGGCTTCCCAGACTCTGGCTGCCAATCTGGGCAGGGAGTATAAGACCACCGTGCTGCCGGTCAACTGTGATCAGCTCAGGCAGGAGGATATCCTGGATATCATGAAGCAGGTTCTGCTGGAATTCCCCCTGTCCTCCGTAGGCTTTTATCTGCCCAAGTGGGTGGAGACCCTCAGGGATGATCACTGGATGAAGCGGTCGATTCTGGAACTGATCCGGGATTTCATGGCTGACCGCAGCAGGATGAAAGACATCTACCATAAGACTCTGCCGGATAATGAGTATATCAGTTCCGGAAAGATAGAGAGTATACATATGGATACCGGCCAGGTGGAAGTGAAGATCCAGATTCGGGATTCCTATTATTATGAGATCCTGTCCGATCTTACGGGAATTCCCATCCGCAGTGAGTACCATCTGATCCGGACCTTAAAGGAGCTGGCAGGAAGGAAGAAGGAATTTGAGGAGGTAGCCCAGGCGCTTAAGGATGCCCGGGAGCGGGGTTACGGTGTGATGAAGCCGGTTCTTAAAGAAATCGACCTGTCTGAGCCTGAGGTGGTTAAGCATGGGAATAAGTATGGCGTTAAGATTCGGGCTGAGGCACCATCCATTCATCTGATCCGGGCCAATCTGACTACGGAAGTCGCCCCGATTGTGGGAACCGAGATGCAGGCAGAGGATCTGATTACCTACATCAAAGACCAGGCGGGGGAAGAGCCGGATGAGATCTGGAAGGTGAATATATTCGGAAAGACGCTGGAACAGCTGGTGGATGACGGTATCTCCGGCAAGGTGACCAGGATTAACGAGGACAGCCAGGAGAAGCAGCAAAGTGCCATGGAGAAGATTGT
>JAFUDC010000045.1 GCA_017459345.1 Eubacterium sp. | reverse complement strand
TGCCGTACATTTATTCGAAACTGTCCATTCAAACGTGCAACTTTAGGAACCATTTTATGAGCAGGACGAGGGTTTCGCAATTGACTAATTTTCATTTCGTTAATAGAAGACAAAGAACCCTCCCCTGTCTCCAGCCACATTTTTTTTTCTGTACAATAAAAAAGCCTTGTGTTATACTGTGTTTTAAAGCGCTAAAGTGGACAAACAATGAATGAAAAGAAAGGGTTATTTTTATGGATGAACTGGAATTATTAAGGGCTGATCTTGCGCAGACCGATGAGATATTACTGAATACCCTGCTCATGCGCAACCGTATTGTGGAGCAGATCATGAACTATAAGGAAGGCAATGATATTGATATCCTGCAGCCGGAACAGGAGGCCCGCCAGAGAAAGTGGTTGGCGGATTCCCTTGAAGGGAAGCCTCATGCCGAGGAAGTAAAAGCGGTATTTAGATCTGTCCTGAAAAACAGCAAGAAGATTCAGGCCAGGAAGCTCTTTGATTATAATATTGTACTGATTGGATTTATGGGGGCAGGTAAGTCTACAATCTCCACCCAGCTGTCGGATGCCTTTGCCATGAAGGTGGTGGAGATGGATCAAATTATTGCCGAGAGAGAGGGCATGACGATTTCCGAAATCTTTGAGGTTTACGGAGAAGAATACTTCCGCGATGCGGAGACCAACCTGCTGATTGAGATGCAGTCAAGAACCAATACGGTGATTTCCTGCGGCGGCGGTGTTCCATTACGCGAGAGAAATGTTGCCGAGATGAAGAAAAACGGGAAGGTAGTTCTTCTTACCGCCAGACCGGAGACAATCTTGGAAAGACTGAAGGATGACCACAGCAGACCTCTCCTGGAGAATAATAAAAATGTTGGTTTCGTTCAGGAGCTGATGGAGAAACGCCGGGAAAAATATGAGGCTGCTGCGGATATTATCATTGAGACGGATGGCAAGACAGAGACGGAGATCTGTGAGGAAGTGATCCGCAGACTGAGAGAGGAGGCGGCAGTTTATGGAAGCAAGAATTAAGGGAACGACACAATTATTATGTCTGATTGGAACCCCGGTTGGCCATTCCGGGTCTCCGGCCATGCACAATTTTGCCTTTGCCCATCATGGTCTGGATTATGCCTACCTGGCCTTTGATATTACAGAGGAGCAGGCTCCGGAGGCCATGAAGGCCTTAAAGCTGCTGGGGGCCAAAGGCTTTAATGTGACAATGCCCTGCAAAAATATTGTGGCAAAAAATGTGGATGAGATCTCTCCTGAGGCAGAAATCATCGGCGCCTGCAATACCGTTGTGAATGAGAACGGCAGATGGAAGGGATATATCACGGATGGCACCGGCTTTGTGTTGAATTTAAGAGACCACGGCGTGGATGTGAAGGGCAAAAAAATCCTGGTCTGCGGCGCCGGCGGTGCGGCTACCGCCATCCAGGTGCAATGTGCCTTTGAAGGTGCAGAAGCTGTGACCATCTTTAATGGCAATGATCCATTTCTGGACAGGGCCAGGGAAACGGCGGCGAAACTTGCTGAGAAAAAACCGGAATGTAAGATAGAAGTACACTGTCTGGATGAGAAGGAAGTTTTTGAGACAGCAGTAAAGGAAGCGGATATTTTCGTCAACGGCACCTCTGTAGGTATGAAACCCCATGAGGACGGCACACTTATCACAGACAGCAGTCTTTTCAGAGAAGACCTGGTAGTTTGCGACGTAGTTTACAATCCGAAGGAAACCCGCCTTATGCGTGAGGCAAAGGCCGCAGGCTGCGCAAAGGTGATCGGCGGAGAAGGTATGCTGCTCTGGCAGGGTGTAGCAGCATTTAAGCTGTGGACAGGAAAGGACTTCCCGGTAAAAGAGTGGAAGGAATACCAGGGAGCGAATTAACTATATAAGTGAATAAGTCCAGTGCGCAGCGGCTGGGCAAGGCATGAGATTTATTCGGACAGTCAGCGACGATTGTACTTTAGAAACTAGTGGATATAATGGCCCCTTTTGGAGCATTGTATCCACTGTTTTTCTCTTTGGAAAGGTTCGCATGGAGTAGAAGGAGATAAGACCACCTTTAATCAGTATTATTATCCACTTAAGTTGATAATAATACAAGATTTGCATCATATTATCTACTATAAATGAAATAAAAAATGAGTTTTGGGCTCCTGCAGCAGCTTATGGGTGGATAAAGAAGGTCTGAGTTGTGATTATTATCGTATAACTACGATAAAGAATGCATGAAGAAGGGACTTTTATCTCCCGGAACTCTCTGACTACCTCTTTTTTAAAGGATGATTCATACTGTTAAAGTACTAATCCATTATACTGGCTGGTCTGACAGGTTTCCTGTCTGATTCCCTTTATCTTAATCTGGCCACAGGTATTATGAAAAGTTAACTTGTCAAATACCCTTTTGGCCAGCCATGGACTGGAGAATGCGCCAAAGTGATACAGCCCGAAGGGCTGAGGTCAGTTCGATCAAAGCGGTCGAAAGGAGGAGAACATGCTGAAGTGACAAGTCTGCCCTTCTATTTATATATTGACATATATACTGATGAAGATGGTGATTTCATTTTTGGGCCCTTTTTAGCAACAGATTTTGATAATTATACGGGGAAGTCAGATAACATATCAACTATTATTTGACTGAATCTGCTCATTATGACTGATTGACCGTGAAATCTGTCGATGATTTCAGGCAGCCTCAGGTATGTTATCAAATCCTGTTGATAATATACCCCTGAATTTGGATTCACCATCTTCATTAGTATAATCATATATGTATGAATGTGTTTTTCCGCCTTTGATTTCGGCTGCCCAAGGTGACTGGCCACAATGATTCCCCGGCTGTTACCTCAGCTCTTTTTCTCCATTTAGGCGGCTTAAATTGAATGGGCGTCAGCCCTGCGGGCTGTCACTTCGGTGAAATTTCCTGTTTTTAGCTGCCAGAAGGCTTCAAAAAGTTAATCACGTGAATAAGTCCCACGGATTGCTCCGCTGCAAAAGCAACTTTCGCAATCCGCCACATTATTTGCGACCGAAAGCTCCACTGGAGCTTCCGCCTGCACGCTAAGGCGTCGCTCCGCAGCACACTGCTCCGCTCAATACTGTTTCCACGCAAACATCCACCGGATGTTCGCTTTGGATACTTAGGCATGTCGTGCGCAATGTCTGAGCAGTCTTACATGCAAGCATGCCGCCTTGCTCAGCCGCTGCGCACTGGACTTATTCACTTAAATAGTTAACTCCTATATCATATTGCCATTAAAAAGGAAAGTATTGCTCTTTTTGCGTGGTTAATGCATGCTGCCCACGAAAAAATATTGTCATAATGATAACTTTTCTTGCTGTAATTATTTCTGCGATTTCAATTTCTGGAATGATAATGTAATCTTTTTATATGGTGTAATGCTTATTTGAATGATATAATTAATGATAATCGCTGAGGCGTTCTTGATGAGACTGACAGGAGGAGAGCCAGACGAATCTGATTGAACTGGCTGTTGGTATTTACACATATTGATTGAGTAGATTGGAGATATATATGGCAAAAGCAATTATGGTACAGGGAACCATGTCCAATTCAGGCAAAAGCTTTGTGACAGCCGGATTGTGCAGAGTTTTTAAGCAGGATGGCTATAAGGTTGCCCCCTTTAAATCCCAGAATATGGCACTGAATTCTTTCATTACCCGGGAGGGACTGGAAATCGGCCGGGCCCAGGCCATGCAGGCTGAGGCAGCCATGGTTGAGCCTACTCACTGGATGAATCCTATTTTATTAAAGCCGACCAGCAATATGGGGTCCCAGGTTATTGTGAACGGGGAAGTCTATGATAATCTCAGTGCCCAGGAGTATTATGAGATGAAGGACAGCCTGGCTCCGGAGGTGGAGAAGGCCTTCAGGCATCTGGCTGATGAGAATGACATCATTGTGATTGAAGGAGCCGGTTCCCCGGCTGAGATCAATCTGGCAGAGAATGATATCGTTAACATGGGCATGGCAAAGATTGCGGATGCTCCGGTTATCCTGGTGGCAGATATCGACCGGGGAGGTGTTTTTGCATCCGCCTACGGGACCATCCGCCTTCTTCCCCAGGAGGATCAGGATCGTTTCTGTGGTATTCTGATCAATAAGTTCAGGGGAGATGTGGAGATTTTAAAGCCCGGTCTTGCCATGTTGGAGGAGCTGACGGATAAGCCGGTGCTTGGGGTCATCCCTATGGAAAAAATCGATATTGATGATGAGGATAGTCTTTCAGACCGCCTGAATCAGAAAACCTTCTCGGAAGGAATTGATGTGGCAGTAATTCGCCTGCCGCATATATCTAACTTTACCGATTTCAGTGTCTTCGAGCTGATTGACGGTGTCTCTCTGAGATATGTGACAGATAAGAGGGAGCTGGGTGATCCGGATCTGATCCTGCTACCTGGCACCAAGAATACCATGGCCGACATGGAGTGGCTCATTGAGAGCGGTCTGGAGGGCAAGCTGATCCGGGCTTCGGCAGCTACCAGGATTATAGGAATCTGCGGCGGCTTCCAGCTTCTGGGCAAAGAGCTTCATGATCCCGATGGAGTGGAGCATGGCGGCCATATGCGGGGACTGGGGCTGCTTGATATCTCAACTGTTTTCCAGGGCGGAAAGACAAGAACCCGTATCCACGGGACCATCCGGGAGGACCAGAACCTTTATGGCCTGGCCAACCGTGACCTGGAGGGCTATGAGATCCATATGGGCAGGACGGAGAATCTGGGAAATGCCGTCCCCATGATTGATTTATCTGATGGCAGATGTGATGCCTACATGACCCGGGACGGCCGGATCTGGGGCAGCTATCTGCACGGTATCTTTGATAATGAAGACCTGGTCTTCGGTCTGGTTCACACCATCATGAAGGAAAAAGGAATTGATCCAGGAGATCATCATCTTAGTGTGGCGGAATATAAAGAAATACAGTATAATAAACTGGCAGACCTGATTCGTAACCATGTGGACATGGATAAGATCTATCAGATTCTGTTTGGGTCTGAACAAAAATCCGGCAGAGCAGCTGCAGATGGACAGGAAAAGGTTCGCTGCGGGGGCATGACGGATGACAGGTCCGGCCGGGGCTGTGTACACATATACTGCGGAGATGGCAAGGGTAAGACCACCTGCAGCATGGGACTGACCCTTCGGGCAGCGGGCAGCGGCAAGAAGGTTCTGCTGTATCAGTTCCTGAAGGACAACAGTTCCAGCGAGCGGAATATTCTCGACCACCTTCCCAATGTGACCGTGATTCCGGGTGCTGAGATGGAGAAGTTCACCTTCCAGATGACAGGAGAGGAGTTATATGAGCTGCGCGAGGCCAATGACCTCATGCTAAAACGGATTGTCAGTCAGGCGGCAGACTATGACATGGTGGTACTGGACGAGAGCGTGTATGCCATGGATAAGGACCTGCTGTCTGAGGATAAAGTCCTGGACTTCCTGAAAAATCGTCCGGCATCCCTGGAGGTAGTTCTTACAGGGAGAAATCCGTCTGATAAACTGAAAGAACAGGCGGACTATATCTCTGAGATTCGCAAGGTGAAGCATCCCTTTGATGAGGGACTCAGCTCCAGGCTCGGAGTTGAATTCTGATTTTCAGATAACAGCATAAGCAATAGAGCCCGATCTTGTCCCGAGTGCGAAGCAATAGAGCTACAAGACCGGGAATTCGACAACATTAGTCAAAAAACATGCGTTTTCAGAGGAGTTGGAAAGAAGATGGCGCATTTCCCTGTCTTTATCGATATTAAAGATAAAAAATGTCTGGTGGTCGGCGGAGGCCGGGTGGCAGCCAGAAAGATCAGCACCCTGCTTCGGTACGGCGCATGCGTTCATGTGATCAGCCCGGATGTCTGCCGGGAAATAACAGATATGCTTCCTGCTGCTGATAATACAGCCAATCCGGAAAAACGTATCAGGATTCTGAAAAGCTCTTTTGCCGACCTGGGACAGGAGAGATTAGACCGTGAGCTTTCAGGAGCCTGTCTGGTGGTGGCCGCTTCCGCTGACCGGGAGGCCAACCATCTGGTACATCTTCTCTGTAAAGACAGGCAGATTCCTGTCAACGTGGTTGATGAGCCCAAGGAGTGCAGCTTTTTATTCCCTGCCGTGGTGAAAAAGGGTCCTGTCAGCATCGGGATCAATACCGGCGGAGACAGCCCCATCGTATCCCGGAGGATCCGGGAGGAAGCGGAAAAGCTGATACCGGACTATTATGGCGATATTGCCCTCCAATTGGGTGACCTGCGCAGACGCCTGAAGGACCGGTTCCCGGAGGAAGCAGTCAGACGCAGGATATTAAAAGAAGCGGCCCAGGAGGCATTCTGCAATCAGAGAGTTTTGAGTGAGGAAGAAATCAGGGGAATAATCGAAAGCTCTTGATAAGTCTCCCTGGAGACTATTTTTAGCTGATTCGAATCCTGTGCCAGGAAGACCTTGATAACCAGATAAAGAGTGAATTTGAATGATACAATTAGTAGAGGATAAACTGGATATTGACACTTATCTGGAATTGCGCCGGGCGGTGCAGTTCCATAAGATTACAAGAGACCAGGCCAGGAGAGCCCTTGATCACAGTCTGTACACTTTAGTGGCCTACAAGGACGGGAGGGCTGTCGGTATGGGACGGATTGTCGGGGACGGGGCAGTGATCTGCTACGTGCAGGATCTGATTATCCGGCCTGAGGTGCAGGGACAGGGAATCGGAGGATTGATCCTGGAGACCCTGAAGGACTTTGTGATGAAGATAGGCTTCCCCGGCACCATGATGATGTTTGACCTCATGTGTGCCAAGGGCAGAGAAGCATTCTATAAGAAGCATGGCTTTATTGCAAGGCCCACGGATAAGCTGGGGCCGGGAATGATTCAGTACCTGGAACTGTGACAGACTGATGCTGGTGTTCCGGCAATGCATGACGTATTTTACGCATAGGAGCCCATCAGGTCTATGAATGCATAACAGGAATGAAAACGGAATCGAAATGAGATTCTTAATAATTACCAATATTTTTTATTATTTTAGGAGGGAACAATTATGATAAGAAGAAGACGCCTGCGTTCCACGCCGGGCATGAGGGCACTTGTCCGTGAGACATCCATCCAGGTTAATGACCTGATCTATCCGCTCTTCGTGGTGGAGGGTGAAAATCTTAAGAATCCGGTGAATTCCATGCCGGGCATTTATCAGTACAGTATTGACCGTCTGGACGAAGAGCTGGACCGGATCCGCGAAGCAGGTATCAGAGCGGTGCTCCTCTTTGGCGTTCCGGAGCATAAGGATGAAGTGGGTTCGGAAGCTTACAATGAACATGGCATCATCCAGGAAGCCATCCGCTATATCAAGAAGGTATTTCCCGAGCTGGTGGTGATTGCCGACATCTGCCTGTGTGAGTATACCTCCCATGGTCATTGCGGCCTGATTGAGAATGGGGAGATTTTAAATGATGAGACCCTGCCCCTGCTGGCAAAAACCGCAGTCACCTGCGCCCAGGCAGGAGCCGACATGGTGGCACCCTCCAATATGATGGATGGCCATGTGGAAGCCATCCGTGAGGCCCTGGATGAGGCCGGTCTTGAGACGACCCCTATCATGGCCTACAGTGCCAAGATGGCCTCCGGCTATTATGGCCCCTTCCGTGACGCTGCCCATTCTGCTCCTGGATTCGGAGACCGCAAGACCTATCAGATGGATTATCACAATGGAAGAGAAGCTATGCGGGACATCTGGGATGACATTGAAGAGGGGGCAGATATCATCATCGTTAAGCCTGCCCTGGCCTATCTGGATATTCTGAAAACGGCTTCCATGGAGACCAACATGCCCTTATGCGCCTACAATGTCAGCGGGGAGTATTCCATCGTGAAGGCAGCTGCACAGAATGGCTGGGTGGATGAGAAGAAGCTTGTCATGGAGAACATGATCGGCATGAAGCGGGCAGGTGCCCACATGATCATCACCTACCACGCTCTGGATGTGGCTAAGTGGCTTAAAGAGGATTACAATTAATATACTCAGGAAGAGGATGGCCCTCCTCTGCAGGATTGACAGCCCGGTGTTTCGTAGAGAAGCCCGGGCTTCTTCTCTATAGGTTTTGCAGATGAACCGGCCCATGGATTGCGATAATATTTCATAAGATAAAGATTACAATGATTAACAATATGTTAATTATATGTAAATGTTATTGACAGCATTCGACAAATAGGATAATGTATATCTGTTTCGAAAAACAAGAGATTTACCCGCATAAAAAAGTACAGTATATTGAATGCGAAGGGAGGCCTGCATATGGTTGTGGTTTACTGGCTTATCGCGGCAGCTGTATTCCTGGCAGCTGAGGTGCTGACTCTGGGACTTACCAGTATCTGGTTTGCCGGAGGAGCTCTTGTGGGTGCCGTATGTGCGGCATTGCATTTTTCTCTGGCTATACAGATTGGAGCATTTGCTGTGGTATCTGTGCTCCTTCTCCTGCTGACCCGGCCTCTGGCCCAGCGGTACTTAAACAGCAGGACCATCCGGACGAATGCCGAAAGTCTGATCGGGGAAACCTGTATAGTGACAGAGTCCATCGATAACCTGAAGGCCGAGGGCCAGGTCAGTATCAAGGGCCAGACCTGGACGGCCAGAAGTGTGGCTGACCATATTCTGATCGAGAAGGATCAGATGGTCTGCGTGGAAAAGATTTCCGGGGTTAAGCTGATCGTAAGGCCCTTGTGAGCTATTGTTTTATTGTAGTAGAGGAGGAAATGACATGAGAATATTTGGTTTTATTTTACCGCTCATTATTGTTATCCTGGTGATTTATGTACTGACTTCCTGTGTGCGGATCGTGCCTCAGGCTCAGGCTTTTGTCATCGAGAGGCTGGGAGCCTATAACGGTACCTGGTCTGTGGGACTGCATTTTAAGGTGCCCTTTATCGACCGTGTGGCCAAGAAAGTCCTGCTCAAGGAACAGGTGGTGGATTTCGCTCCCCAGCCGGTAATCACCAAGGATAATGTTACTATGCGGATTGACACGGTGGTTTACTATCAGATAACCGATCCCAAGCTTTATGCCTATGGTGTGGATAATCCCATCATGGCGATTGAGAATCTGACCGCCACGACCCTGCGTAACATAATCGGTGATCTGGAGCTTGATGCAACCCTCACATCCCGTGAGACCATCAACACCAAGATGCGGTCCACTCTGGATGTCGCCACAGATCCCTGGGGTATTAAGGTGAACCGTGTGGAGCTTAAGAACATTATCCCGCCCCAGGAGATCCAGAATGCCATGGAAAAGCAGATGAAGGCGGAGCGTGAGCGCCGTGAGGCTATCCTTCGTGCCGAGGGTGAGAAGAAGTCTTCCGTCCTTCGGGCTGAAGGTCATAAGGAATCCATGATTCTGGAGGCTCAGGCAGAAAAGGAGGCAGCCATCCTCAGAGCCGAGGCCAAGAGAGAAGCAACCATCCGGGAAGCAGAAGGTGAGGCTGAGGCTATCTTAAAGATCCGCCAGGCAACCGCAGATGGTTTGAGGGCAATCAAGGAAGTCGGTGCTGACGAGGCAGTCATCAAGCTGAAATCCCTGGAAGCCTTCGAGAAGGCCGCCGATGGCAGATCAACCAAGATTATCATTCCCTCTGAGATCCAGGGACTGGCAGGGCTGGTGGCAGCAGTAAAGGAGACTGCTGCAGGCCAGGAGGAAACGGAATAACCTATGAAACTAAAGAAAATGTGGCCGCTGGTCTATCTGGTCTTTGTGATAAAAATGCTGGTCTTCTACTGGCAGACAGGGATGCTTGATATGCTGGCGGTCTACGATGTGCCTGTCCTGACCGTTCTCTTTTTAGCGGCAGTCTTTGAACTCTTTTCCCTGAAGGATAACAGGGCGGTCAGGATCACATTTTACTGTATCTACAGCATCATTACACTGATCATGTTTGCCGATGCCGCCTACAGCGGTTATTTTGGGAAATATACTTCGGTCAATCAGCTTTATCAGCTGGCAAGCCTGGGACAGATTGCCAGGGATGGAGGAGTGCTGGAGGCCTCTGTGAGCCCCCTCTGCCTGCTTACCCTTCTGGATGTTCCTATTGTTTTTTACTGCTACAGGCAGCGGATGAGGAATCATACGCCTCTGTTTTCCCTGCCGGTAAAGAAGCTTGTCCTGCGGACAGCTGCTTACACGGTATTGTTTGCGGCTGCTGTCGGAAGCTGGATTTATTATGGCTTTAATCCCTCCAATCTGAGGGGCATACAAAAGGTTAATCATATCGAATTTTTTACCTGTCATACCAATGATATCCTGGTCAATGTGGTGGGAAAGATGCATCGGCAGGAGGCGGACAGGGAGGCCATCTTAAAAACGATGAAGGAGAATGTCCCTGCCTCTTCCGGAGACCGGTACAGAGGCGTTGCGAAGGGGAAGAATCTGATCCTGATCCAGACCGAATCTTTGAATGACTTTGTCATCGGAGCTCAGTACAACGGACAGGAGATTACGCCCAATCTCAACCGCCTGCGCAAGGAAGATACCCTGTATTTCAATCATTTTTATTCCACTACGGGAGTGGGCAATACCTGTGATGCGGAGTTCTCCACCCTCAACAGCCTCTATGCCAACGAGGAGCGGGAATGCTACCGCATGTATGTGGATAATGCCTTTAACGGCCTGCCCTGGCTGCTTCGAGGCCAGGGCTATGAAGCGACGGCATTCCATGGCTACATCAAGACCTTCTGGAACAGGAATGAGGCCTATAAGAATCAGGGCTTTCAGCATTTCTACTCTGAGGAGGAGCTGGATATCACAGAGGAGTCCGGTTTCGGGCTTACTGACAAGGAATTGTTCAGGCAGGCGGTAGATATATTGAAAAAGCGGCAGGGACCTTTCTTCAGCTTCATGATTACTCTGACTAACCATATCCCATATGAGCTGGATCCCAAGCTGGCCACCCTGACCCTCAAGGATGAGGACAAGGGATCTACCTTCGGCAATTACCTGCAGACAGTCAGATATACGGATGAGGCTTTCGGAGACCTGATCAGCTATCTGAAGGAGGCCGGGCTCTATGAGGATACCATGATCATGATCTACGGGGATCATCAGGGAATGAACAAGGAGACCCCTTCTGTTATGAGCCATATGAGCTCTTTCCTGGGCAAACCCTATGACTTTGATGAGATGCTCAATGTCCCCTTATTCATACATATTCCGGGGCTTGGTGAGAGCAGGACGGTCACCACAGCAGGCGGCCAGGTCGATATCCTGCCAACCATTGCCAACCTGATGGATTTTGACATACCCCAGCCCTATATCTTCGGCCATGATCTCTTGAATACGGAAGATGGGTTTGTGGCTCAGATCTCCTATGTGGGAAAGAATTCCTTCATAAGCGATGATAATAATATGCTTTTCGTGATTGGGAAGGATGGAACGGTGGAATCAGGACGTCTCCTGGATCTTGCAAACGGAGAGAGGATGAATCTGAATGTGGATTTGTGCAGGAAGTATTCTGACCGGGCAGCAGCCCTTCTTGATACCTGCCGGGAGGTTCTGGACTATAATCTGATTGCGGATTATGTAGAGCATTAGCATAATTATTAAAGGAATGACAGATTTATCTTGACATACCGGCTGAAATTTGTTAAAACTTTTCCATAGGCTGAGTGGCTTTTGAAGCCACTCATCTTTTGTTACAAATGAAACACGAATCTGTTTCTTAATACAATATAACTGCTCGGAGCCATGCAGAATAATTACTGATATGGGTGTGGGAGTTTTTATAAGACACTGAGGAGGTAGAAAATGAATTTAAAAGGGCGCAGCTTTCTGACGCTTCTGGATTTTAATAAAGAAGAGATCCGCTATATGCTGGATCTTGCCCATGAGCTTAAGGCAAAAAAGAAGCAGGGCATCACAGGAGACTCCCTGAAGGGTAAGAATATCGTTTTGATTTTTGACAAGTCTTCCACCCGCACCCGCTGTTCCTTTGAGGTGGCTGCTGCGGATGAAGGAGCCCATGTGACCTACCTGACCAATTCCCATATGAATAAGAAGGAATCCTTAGAAGACACCGCCCGGGTATTCGGGAGAATGTTCGATGCCATCGAGTATCGGGGATACGGGCAGGATATTGTGGAAGAACTGGCCAGATATTCCGGTGTGCCTGTCTGGAACGGCCTGACCGATGTGGATCATCCCACCCAGGTTCTGGCAGACTTCCTGACCATGGAGGAGCATATTGACAAGCCCCTTGAGGAGATGAACCTCACCTTCGTGGGTGACCTGTCTGATAATGTGATGTATGCCCTCATGTATGGCAGTGCCATCATGGGAGTGAACTTTAAGGCAGTGGGGCCGGAGGAGACGGTTTGCGATCCGGAGGTTCTTAATGCTTCCTTAAAACTTGCCCAAAAAAGCGGGGCCAGGATAGAAATCTCCCATGATCCGACAGATGTAAAAGGGTCAGATGTCATTTATGGTGATATCTGGGTCAGCATGGGGGAGGCAGAAGACCTGTATCCTGTTCGCGTGAAGGCCCTGTCTCCATATAAGATTACCAGAAAGATGATGGAGGATACGGGCAATGACAAGTGTCTGTTCATGCACTGTCTGCCTGCATACCATGATTTTGAGACCAGCGTGGCCAGGGATATGAGAGACCGGCTTGGGCTGGATATCCGGGAAGTGGAGGATGAAGTATTCCGCTCTGAAAATTCAGTTGTATTTGATGAGGCGGAGAACAGGATGCATTCCATCAAAGCTGTGATGGTTGCCACATTGGGAAGATGAAAGAAAAAATACTCGCTTTTTTAAAAGAACAGGAAGGCTTTGTCTCCGGACAGGTCATCTGCGAGGCCCTGGGGGTCTCCAGAACTGCCATATGGAAATATATCAGGACCCTGAAGGAAGAAGGGTATGAGATTGAGTCGGTAACCCGCAGGGGATACCGTCTCCTTAAGAGCCCGGATATCATCAGCCGGGAGGAAGTGCTCTTTCATCTCCCGGAAGATATCTTAAGTGGGGAAATTCATGTTTATGAATCCGTAGATTCCACCAATGAAGCTGCCAAGAGAGATGCTGCGGCAGGAATGCCGGGAGAGAGCTTATATGTGGCGGATCAACAGACTGCGGGCAAGGGGAGAAGAGGGCGGACCTGGATCTCTCCCAAGGGGGAGGATATCTTTTTCTCCCTGCTTCTGCGGCCGGAGATTCCGACGGAGTGCGCCTCCATGCTCACCCTGGTTGCCGCTCTCGCAGCCCGGGCCGTGACTCAGCAATATGCAGGTGAGAACTGTCTGATCAAGTGGCCCAACGATATTGTACTGCATGAGAAGAAGATCTGCGGCATTCTGACGGAGATGGGAGCGGAAATGGGAGAGATCAGCTATGTGGTCATCGGTCTGGGATTTAACTTAAACCGGATGAACTTTGAAGAGGAGATTGCCTTCATGGCCTCCTCCATCCGTAAGGAAACCGGCAGGCCGGTGGCCCGCGCGGCTTTCCTCGCTGATTTCCTGCAGGAATTTATGAAACGCTACCGCATTTTTCTTAAGGTGGAGAATCTGTCTCCCTTCGTCGAGGAGTATAATCGCTGCCTTGTCAATACCGGGCGTCAGGTAAAGATGGTTCGCAGGGGAGAGGAAATGATCCGGACTGCCGGCGGGATTAATGAATTGGGTGAATTGATCGTCATGGATCAGGAAGGCCGCAAAGAGACGGTGGCTTCCGGAGAGGTTTCCGTACGGGGGTTGTATGGTTATGTTTGATGAAAAAAAGATCCTGTGCGGTGCCAGCAGCTATGAGGAGCTCTTCTACTTTAATCCGGAGTTTGATTCTCTTCCGGATGCCGTCAAGGATGAGCTCAGGATCATGTGTGTATTATATACAGCTGATGTGGGAGGTATCCTTCGGCTGGAATTCGATGAGAAAGGCAATCTGAACCTTACCGTAGAGTCAAAGGAAGATGATTATTTCTTTGATGAAATCGGCAGCGTTCTAAAGATAAAACAGATCCGGCAGGAAAAAAGAGACCTGCTTGAGAATCTGGAAACCTACTACAGAGTCTTCTTTCTGGCAGATGATCTGCGGTAAAAGATAATGACCTCGGAGGAATAGCATGTTAATAGCGATTGATATAGGAAATACAGACATCACCTTTGGTCTGTTCCAGGGAAAGAAACTGAATGATACATTTCGCATGAGAAGCAAGGTAAACAGGACCTCAGATGAATTCGGCATGTTCATGCTGGAAGTGCTAAGTTCCAAAGGATACCGCAAGAAAGACGTGAGTGCGGTCATCATAGCCTCGGTTGTTCCGGCCATAAATCATTCTTTTACAAGCGGCATCATCAAATATTTCGGCATCAGGCCCATCATTGTGGGGGCCGGGATAAAAACAGGGATTAAGATCAAGACAGTGAATCCTCAGCTTACCGGTGCCGACCGGATCGTGGATGCGGTGGCTGCCTATGAATTGTATGGCGGACCAGTCATTGCAGCAGACTTTGGCACGGCCACAACGATTGATCTGATCACTCCTGCAGGTGAGTTTATGGGCGGTGTGATCGTTCCCGGTATTCACACGGCGGCTAAGGAACTGTCCCTGCAGGCAGCCAAGCTGCCTGAGATTGAAATCCGCAAGCCGGATTCCATCATCGGCAAGGACACTGTCACCAGCATGCAGGGCGGCCTGGTCTATGGGTATATCGGACAGACTGAGTATATCATTCGCAGGATGAAGGAGGAATCCGGTTATGATAAGGTTCATGTTGTGGCGACCGGAGGACTTGGTAAGATGATTGCCGAGGAGACGGATTATATCGATTATTATGACAGCAATCTGACCCTTAAGGGGCTTCAGATCATCTATGAAAAACAGCGGTGAGCGGGATGAGTCTTACGAACAAGATATACGGTTCGGACTTCCCCGTGATCCTGGCGCCGATGGCAGGGGTGACAGACCTGCCATTTCGTCTGCTCTGCAAGGAGCAGGGGGCAGAGGTCATGGTTACGGAGATGATCAGCGCCAAAGCCCTCTATTACGGCAATAAGAATACCCTTCCCCTGATGCAGATTGAGGAAGAGGAAGAGCCGGTGGGGGTGCAGATTTTCGGATCGGAGCCGGAGCTTATGGGACAGATGGCCCATAAGATTGAAGACCGGGGCTTTGCATTCATTGATATCAATATGGGGTGTCCGGTTCCGAAAATCGTCAATAATCATGAGGGGTCAGCCCTCATGCTGGATCCCATCCGTGCGGGAAGGATCGTGGAGGAAGTGGTCAGGGCGGTTTCTCTGCCTGTGACAGTGAAGATCAGGCTTGGATTTGATGCCGGCCATGTCAATGCCCCGGAATTTGCCAGGGTTTTGGAAGCCCATGGAGCTGATGCCATTGCAGTGCATGCCAGAACCAGGGAACAGTATTACAGCGGTAAGGCTGACTGGAATATGATCCGGCAGGTTAAGGAGGCAGTTAAAATTCCGGTTATCGGAAATGGTGATATCACATGCGGGGCTGATGCCCTGCGCATGAAGGAAGAGACCGGCTGTGACGGGGTGATGATCGGCAGGGGAGCCAGAGGGAATCCATGGATATTCCGGGAGGTAAAGGCGGCTCTATCCGGCCGGCCTCAACCGGAAAGACCGGACATCCATGAGGTCAGAGATATGCTCCTTCGCCAGGCAACCCTGGGGGTACAATATAAAGGGGAGTACACAGCCATCCGGGAAATGCGCAAGCATACCGCCTGGTATACTACGGGTCTTCCGGGCTCCTCCCGGTTAAGAGCTGCGGTGAATAAAGTGAGTACTCTGGAAGAACTGAAAAACCTGCTTGAGGGACTAAGATAATATTTGACAGGGGTAAACTTTTGGCCTATAATAGGCATTTGCAAGGTAAATACATTGTATAAGAAAGGTGTATGTGAACAATGGTTGAGAGCAAAAAACATATCCTTACCAGCAAGGGAATGCAGGCATTGGAGGATGAACTGCAGGAGCTGAAGGTTGTAAAGCGCAAAGAGATCGCACAGAAGATCAAGGAAGCCAGAGAACAGGGTGACCTGTCTGAGAATGCAGAATATGACGCAGCCAAGGATGAGCAGCGTTCTATTGAATCCCGTATCGAAGAGCTCGAGAAGATTATCAAGAATGCAGAGGTAATCGATGAAACTGCAATAGATAAGGATACGGTCAGCATCGGCAGCACGGTAAAGTTTCATGATAATGAATTTGACGAAGACCTGGAGTACCGGATCGTGGGTTCCACGGAATCGGATATTCTTAAAGGCCTGATTTCAAACGAATCTCCCCTTGGCAGGGCGCTGATCGGCTCCAAGATCGGGGAAGAGATAGAAGTTGAGGGAACGGAAGGTGAAAAATCAACCTACAGGATTCTGGAAATCTCCAGGGCTGAGGACTTATAAAGTATAACGGATTAAAGCAGGGGACAGAGAAGCCTCTGCTTTTTTGATTCACGGGTATTTATGTCAGTTTCCTGTATATGAGAATAACTTAAGGTTCCTTTTTTAATTAAATCGATTTTTAATCGTTTTCCACTGTAAATCCTTATGGTTTCATGTTATAATACATTGATATGAGAGCAGGAGGATGATAGCGTGATTGATTCCAGAAAAGTTCGGATGATGACAAAAATTGCGGTATATGAGCAAGGAGATGGCAGAGAGGATCTGAAGCTGTTCGGCTATAGCCGAAGAACCTATCTGAATATGAAAAGAATGGTGAGTTTTTTCACTCTGACCATCGCCTACCTGCTGGGAGCAGGTCTGTATTGTTTCAGATATATTGATGAGATTTTTTTAAAGGGTTTCGGATATGACTATAAGGATCTTCTTATCCGGCTGCTCATTGCCTATGTCCTGATGCTGGCCGTGGGTATGATACTCCTGGGCAGGATATACAGAAGACAATATGACCGCGCCATAGAGGGCCTGAAGGAATATGACCGGGATCTCTATAACCTGAAGAAACATCTGGACGATGAAGCTTCGCTTTAAAGATCCTGGTATTAGTGATTACAGAAAAACACAGATAGCTAAGGGAGACAGGAGCCGCCTATGACACAATTAATCGATTTCAGAGAGACTGTCCGCAGTTTCTATCAAAAATACGAAGGAATCATCCGGCCCGCCGGAAAGTTTGTATTCTCACTGCTGATTCTGTTTCTGCTTTCGAGAATGTTCGGATACAATCCGCGGATCAACAGATTCTATATTTTTCTTATCGTTTCCGCTCTTCAGGCATTTTTACCCATATCGTTTCTGTATTATATGTCTGCCATTCTGGTGGCAGCCAATCTATGGGTCATATCTCCGGAGATCATGACGGTATGTCTGGCAGTTTTGCTGATCTGCTGGCTCCTCTTTGTCAGAGTGGATCGGAGATATGCAGTGATTGTCGTGCTGACCCCGGTACTTTTTTTCTTAAAGCTTGAGTACCTGATGCCGGTTCTTTCCGGGATGATTCTCGGAATCGGGGGCATCATGCCCTTTGTATGTGGTATTATTGTTTATTTTATTTCTACTTATGCTGAAAGCGTCAGCGCAGCCCTGGCTGCCACAACGGGGAATGAGACAGGCGTTGGTTTGCAGCGTCTCTATCATCTCATCTCTGTGGATCATACTCTGCTTGTAGTGATTGTTGCCTTTGCCGTGATCATGTTTATCTCTGCGGTACTTTATCATGTGTTCCACGAGAGTGCCTGGCTCTTTACCGTAATCCTGGGCAATATTGCCCTGGCACTGCTGCTTCTTTCCGGGAAGCTGATCTTTGATCTGGAGTATGCTGTCTTTCGGGTTTTCCTGGAGTGTATTCTGGCAGTCGGATTGGGGTTTGTCTATCAGTTCTTTAAGGGAATTGGCGATGTGAGCAGGATTGAGAAGGTATCTTTTGAAGATGATGAATATATCTATTATGTAAAAGCAGTGCCAAAGATGAAGGTGTCCATGACAGACCGCAATATTACTCAGATTACGCCGGAGGAGACCGAGGATTTTGACCTGCCCGATGAATCTTTTCAGGACGGCCGGTCTCCTGATCCGGACTATGATATTGAGATGGATGCAGGAGAAGGTTCTGATTAATATGTTTAGCAGGAAGACAGGAAGGTAATACATGACTTTAGAACATCTGCAGAAAATATTTGAAAAGTATTTATATTGGTTATCCCTTCCATCGATGAGAATAAAGGGCGCGATTGAGATCATCATTATCAGCGTGATCGTCTACCAGATCATCAAGTGGGTTCAGCTGACCAGGGCATGGACCCTCTTTAAAGGAATCATCGTACTGCTGCTCTTTGCCTTTTTTGCCGCAGTATTCCAGCTGAACACCATTTCCTGGCTGCTTTCCAATTCCCTGGGAGTAGGAATTACCGCAGCAATCATTATCTTCCAGCCGGAACTGAGACGGGCTCTTGAGCAGCTTGGACGCCGGAATATATTTACTAATCTCCTCTTTACATCAGGGGATGTCAGACAGGAGAGTTCGGCTATGACGGATAAGACAGTCAACGAGCTGGTAAGAGCAGCCTTTGAGATGGGTAAGGCCAGGACCGGTGCGCTCATGGTGATTGAGAGAAAGGTTGCCCTGGGAGAGTACGAGAGAACAGGAATTCCTGTGGATGGATTACTCACCAGCCAGCTTCTGATTAATATATTTGAGCATAACACCCCTCTCCATGACGGGGCAGTGATCCTTCGCGGCAACCGGATTGTGGCCGCAACCTGCTACCTTCCTCTTACCGATAACATGAACGTGGGAAAGGAATATGGAACAAGACACCGGGCAGCCCTGGGTGTCAGTGAGGTTTCCGATAGTGTAACGATTATTGTGTCAGAGGAAACCGGGGCGGTATCCGTAGCCGAGGATGGACATCTCTACCAGAATCTTACAAGAGAAGAACTGACGGAGAGGCTTGCTCCGCTGAAGGCATCCGAGAATAATGTGGACGTATTTAAGAGATGGAAGGATCTGTTGAGAAATGAAAGACAAAATAATGAATAATACCGGCATGAAGATTCTTTCCGTTTTTATTGCGGTAATCATATGGCTCCTGGTTGCCAATACCACTGATCCTGTTGTGACCAAGCGGTTCAACGGGATTAAGGTTCAGATCAAGAATGAGGATAAGGTGACCGGCAGGGGATATGCCTATGAGGTTGTCAGCGGCGATACGGTATCAGTTACCGTCAGAGGCAAAAACAGTATCGTAAGCGGATTAAGCGCCGAGGACATCGAAGCTGTGGCTGATTTTTCCAATATGTCAGAGGTTTATGCCATTCAGATCCAGGTGGATGTGAAGAACAAAAGGTATTCTGACCAGCTGGAACTGTCTCTTGGCAATGTGAAGGCCATGGTGATCAAGGAGGAGAAGACCACCAGCGTCAGTGTGCCTGTAAACGTGGAAGTGAATGGCGAGGCTGCGGAAGGATATGCCATCGGCAAGACTACAGGAACCCCCAATCTGGTTAAAGTTACCGGCCCGGTACATCTGCTGAAGAATGCCAGGGAAATCCGGGCAGAAGTGAACCTGGATGGGGAGATCAGTGAGGAAAGAACTGCCAGGGTTAAGCCGGTTCTTTATGATAAGGATGGAGAGGTGATCAGCAGTTCTCAGATTGAGATGGATACTACGGATATCGATGTGAAGATAGAGGTCTGGAAGAGCAAATCCGTAAAGATTAATCTTGAGTACAGCGGCCTGCCGGCTTCCGGATATAATCTGGTGAGCTTTGACTATGAGCCCAAATCTATTCTGATTGCAGCACCAAGAGATGAGCTGAATGCCATCAATTCCATTGATCTTGATGATATCTCTCTTGATGGTCTCACAGATACCAATGAATGGAATCTGAATATTGCAGACCAGCTGTCGCAGAATAATGTAAAGCTTGTGGATGAAACCACAGATGTAAAAGCGAAGGCAACCATAGAGAAGATTATAAGCAGAACAGTAAGCTTTTCCGAAAAAGATATCACAGTTAAGGGTAATAGCGGGGGAAAGGTTACATTTGACAGCAATAACAAGTACTCAATGACCGTAGAGGGTACATCATCCCTGATTCAGAGTCTGAAGATAGGAGACTTTGATCCATGGATTAATGTAGAAGGTCTTGAGGAAGGAAGACATGAGCTGACTGTCCACGTGAAAGAGATTGAGGGAGCAGCGGTGGAACAGACAGCAAGAATAACAGTCACTTTGGGAGAATAATATGAAACAAAAGACAGAAGTGTTGCTATGTAAGGCATTTATGGAACTGATGAAAAAGTATCCGTTTCCGAAAATTACGATTCAGAAGATTGCTTCGCAATGCGGCGTGAACCGGCAGACATTTTATTATCATTATGATAATATCTATGATCTGATGACTGCAGCCTTTGAATATGAGCTGATTCATGAGGGGCGTATGTATGAGGAACAATCCTGGGAAGATGTAATGCACCTGCTGCTTAACTGGATGCGGGATAACCGGTTGATTATGAGGAATATCATATCCAACATTGAGACCAGATACCTGCGGCAGGCCATCTACCCCCTCATCGAGAAAGGAATATCCAATGAGTACCGCCCCAACGAAATCATCCGCCCTGATCTGGAGGATATAGACGGAGAATTCGTTCACCGCTTTCTGATCCTTGGAATAACCCAGTATATTGTGGAATGGGTGGAGAATGATTTCAGAGAGAACATTGATGAGATGATAAGGCAGATGCTTCTGATTCTCAAGAAAATATACGGATAAAAGAGGTTGATCATGATAACTTCCGTGTCCAATCCAAAGATTAAAAATCTGATCAGTCTGAAGAAGAGCGCCAGAGAGAGGAGAAAACAGGAATCTTTTCTGGTAGAGGGTCCCAGGATGTTTTTTGAGATTCCTGCCGGGCAGCTCAGGGAAGTTTACCTCACAGAGGAATTTGAGCATCGGTTTGGAGACCGTTTGGCTGGTTACAGGTATGAATGTATCAGTGATAATGTATGCCGTCATCTTTCGGACACCAGGACACCCCAGGGGGTCATTGCGGTGGTCCGCCCCAGGCACTGGCCGCTCTCTGACCTGATTTCTTCTGCCGGGGTTCCCTGTTTTATGGTTCTTGAGAATCTGCAGGACCCGGGTAATCTGGGGACGATTCTGCGGACTGCGGAAGCTGCCGGGGTGACGGGGATCATTATGAATCGAGACTGTGTGGATCCTTACAACCCCAAGGTAATCCGGTCTACCATGGGTGCTGTTTTTCGGATGCCATTTCTGGTGGTTGAAGATCTTGCCGGGGCTCTTGCTGCCATGAAGAGAGAGGGTATCCTGGTCTATGCTGCCCATCTTGAGGGTAAGATATTCTATGAGGAAGATTATAAAAAGCCTGCAGCATTTCTGATTGGAAACGAGGGCAATGGTCTGACAGATGAAACTGCCAGTCTGGCTGACCGTCTGATCCGGATTCCCATGAAGGGGAATACGGAATCCCTGAATGCTGCTATGGCTGCAGGCCTGATCATGTATGAAGTGATGAGACAGAGAGACTGGTCATAATGCCGGTCTCTTTTATGTTTTTGCGTATATTTTAACATTTGTGAAAAGAAGATATCCGCACATAGTTTTACATAGATTTTACACTGAGGTCATTTTGCCGATGCTCAATCTAAGACAAATGATTCTCATTATGTAATCTGTATCTTTTCGCCTGAATTATACACAAAAAGATAGTGCAAAAAGACTATGAAATACGACAAAAGTCTGGAATTGTCTAGACACATATTTTGGGGGATATGTTATTATATACGTGTTGGTCAACAGGGAAGGTTGACCGAAATAATGGCTTATTGTTTTAAGGAGGTTTTACTTATGGCTAAGTACATGATGGCGTTAGACGCTGGAACAACAAGTAATCGTTGTATCTTATTTAATGAGAAGGGTGAAATCTGCAGTGTTGCTCAGGAAGAGTTCACACAGTATTATCCACAGCCAGGTTGGGTTGAGCATGATGCTAACGAGATCTGGAATACTCAGTACTCAGTAGCTAAGAAGGCTATGGAGCAGTTAGGTGTTACAGCAGCTGATATCGCTGGTATCGGTATCACCAATCAGCGTGAGACAACTATCGTTTGGGATAAGGTTACAGGCGAGCCTGTATTCCACGCAATCGTATGGCAGTGCCGTCGTACTTCCGAGTATTGCGATTCCTTAAAGGAAAAAGGCTTAGTTGAGTCCATCAGAGAGAAAACCGGTCTTGTAATCGATGCTTATTTCTCCGGCTCCAAGATTCGCTGGATCCTTGAGAACGTTCCAGGCGTTCGCGAAAGAGCTGAGAAGGGTGAGTTATACTTTGGTAACGTTGATACATGGCTGATCTACAAGCTTTCCGGCGGAAAAGTTCATGTAACAGATTACTCCAACGCTTCCAGAACCATGCTCTTCAACATCAACACACTTCAGTGGGATGATGAGATTCTTGCAGAGCTTAACATTCCGAAGGCTATGCTCCCGAAGGCTTGCCCGAGCAGCCAGATTTACGGTATGACAGACGAGTCCTTATTCGGCGGCGCAATCCCGATCGCAGGTGCTGCAGGTGACCAGCAGTCCGCATTATTCGGCCAGACATGCTACACAGCAGGTGAAGCTAAGAATACATACGGAACAGGTACATTCATGCTGATGAACATTGGTAAAGAGAAGAAGTTATCCGAGAACGGTCTTGTTACCACAATCGCATGGGGACTTGACGGAGATGTTGAGTACGCATTCGAAGGTTCCGTATTCGTAGCTGGTGCTGCTATCCAGTGGCTCCGTGACGAGGTTAAGTTAGTTGACGCAGCTCCGGATTCCGAGTTCTTCTGCAATAAGGTTCCGGATACAAACGGCTGCTACGTAGTTCCTGCCTTCACAGGTCTTGGAGCTCCTCACTGGGATCAGTACGCTCGTGGTGCCATCGTTGGTTTAACACGTGGATGTAACAAGGCTCACATCATCCGTGCTACAGTTGAGTCCCTGGCATATCAGACCTATGATATCCTTGAGGCTATGCAGGCTGACGCAGGCGTTAAGCTGGCAGCTCTGAAGGTTGACGGTGGTGCTTGTAAGAACGATTTCTTAATGCAGTTCCAGGCTGACATCATCGATGCTCCTGTTCTTCGTCCGCAGTGCGTAGAGACAACCGCTATGGGTGCTGCTTACTTAGCAGGTCTTGCTGTTGGATATTGGAACAGCAAAGAAGACGTTATCGCTAACTGGGCTATCGACAAAGAGTTCAAGCCGGCAATGGATGATGCCACACGTGCTAAGCTCCTCAAGGGCTGGAAGAAAGCCGTTAAGCTGTCCTATGGCTGGGCTAAGGAAGACTAATTATCGTCCGACTATATCGTTTAATATCATTTAAACCTATTGGGCTGACACTGATGTGTCAGCCCTTTTTTCGTTTACTTTCCCTACCTCCGGTAAGCAGGGACGATATAAAGTATCACATCTCAATCTCCTGTCAGTTTTTCCGATGATATGTATGATTTGTATAACAAATGTATATATTGACTAATATTTACATTATAGTATAAAGTATAGTGGATTACATTTTCGATACTAAGCTAAGACAAGAGCCTTGAAGGCCAAGACAGAGAATCATGCATATATGGAGGGTTTTTAAATGACGTCACAGGAATCAAAAAGTATTGCCATGCGGGTTTCCAACGTGAGCATTGCTGCCAACGTAGGCCTTTCAGCCTTGAAATTGATTGCAGGAATTATCGCTCATTCCGGGGCCATGGTATCAGATGCGGTTCACTCATTGTCAGATGTACTGAGCACATTTGTGGTTATGATCGGGATTCATATATCAAGCAAGGAGTCAGATGACCAGCACCAGTACGGGCACGAGAGGTTTGAATGCGTGGCTTCCATTGTACTGGCGGTCATGCTTGTTTTTACCGGTGCAGGGATAGGGTATTCCGGTATCAGAACTATCCTTTCCGGCCGGGGATCTCTGGTGGAACCCGGACTTCTGGCTCTGATCGCCGCCATAATCTCTATTGTTGTCAAGGAGTTAATGTTCTGGTATACTAAGATTAATGCTGATAAAATCAATTCCGGGGCCCTGATGGCAGATGCCTGGCACCACAGGTCTGATGCCTTATCCTCTGTCGGCAGTTTGATCGGAATCACTGCAGCAAGGCTGGGATACCCCATCTTTGATCCGATTGCGGCTGTGGTAATCTGTCTCTTTATTTTTAAGGCGGCATATGATATCTTTAAAGATGCGGTGGATAAGATGGTGGATGCCTCTGTGGGGGAGGATATTCTTAATGAGATGAGAGAACTGATCCTGCAGCAGGACGGGGTCTGCGGCATTGATGATATCCGCACCAGAATGTTCGGCTCAAAATACTATGTGGATGTGGAGATTTCTGCAGATGCCAGTCAGTCACTGACCCAGGCCCATGAAATCGCCCACAGGGTCCACGATAAGATTGAGCAGACATTTGCCGAAGCAAAGCATGTGATGGTTCATGTGAATCCCTGTGAGGATCATTCGGAAGGGCATAAGCTGGCTCATGGATGATCTCAGGAGATTCGCAAAGAGAAGGGAAAAGTGAATGGGTAAGATATGCAAAGTAACCTATATTAAACACAGCGGTGTTCTGGTGGAAACAGATTCTGCCTACCTGCTGTTTGATTACTGGGAGGGGAAGGTTCCGGAGATAGATTCGAAAAAGCACCTTTATGTATTTGCCTCCCATGTTCATCACGACCATTATAGCAGGGATATCTTTAAGCTGGAGAACGCCTGTGTCAATGTGGATTATATCCTTTCTGATGATATTCGGACGGGAAGCAGTGACTGGAAGAAGGCGGAGAATGTGACATTTATGGATTCTGACCAGGAAACCTCTGTGGGAGACCTTCGCATAAAAACTCTCTGGTCCACGGATGAGGGAGTTGCATTCCTGGTTAAGATGGATGGCCTGACTGTCTACCATGCCGGAGATCTTCACTGGTGGTACTGGCCGGGTGATTCCGATGAGGAGAATGAGGGAAGAAGACAGAGGGAGTACAAAGGCGAGATTGCCAAGATTGTGGGTGAGAAGATTGATATCGCCTTTGTTGTTCTTGATCCCCGCCAGGAGTATGCCGGAGGATACGGGATGGATGTCTTCCTCTCCAGTGTCGGGGGCCGCTATGTTTTCCCGATTCATCTCTGGGAGAATTATGACTACCTGAAGACATATAAAGCGAAGAATGACTCAAAGTATCTGGGCAGCCGCATCATGGATATCAGCCGGCAGGGAGAGTGCTTTGAGATTGAATTATAGTATGGAAGAGGAAGAGGTGATTTGACCTTATGGTACAGGCGGAGCTTACAGTTGAGAACCCCGAGGGGATTCATCTGGGACCGGCAAATAAGATTACCAATGTTGCAGGGCAGTTTAAATCGGAGATACATCTGAAGACCGAGTATATGGATATGAATGCCAAAAGTATTATCAGCGTAGTCAGTGCTACATTTCGCAGGGGGGATAAGGTTTTATGTGTCTGCCAGGGGCCGGATGAGGAAGAGGCCCTTAAGGCCATGAAGCAGATCATGTCACAGAATCTGGAAGACGATTGACAGACTCCAGGTAAGCGGTAAGCCCCTTCCTGCGCAGCTTACAGGAAGGACAGCTGCCGCAGCCATCTCCCATGATCCCATTATAGCAGGTGAGGGTCTCATTGCGGATAATATCCATGACGCCCAGCTTATCGGCCAGAGCCCATGTCTCCTTCTTATCAAGCCACATCAGGGGAGTGATCAGATCGAAGGGGTAGTCCATGGCCAGATTGAGGGTAGTGTTCAGGGATTTGACAAAGACATCCCTGCAATCCGGGTAGCCGGAGAAATCACTCTGGGAAACCCCTGTGATGATATCGGTAATACCTCTCTGCTTGGCAAAGACTGCCGCATAGGAAAGGAAGAGATGGTTTCTGCCGTCCACGAAGGAATTGGGCGTCCCCTGCTCCGGAGCCTCCTCATCTACCGGGATATCTTGCCGGGTCAGAGAATTGGGAGCCAGCTGATTAAGGAGGCTCATGTCCATAATATAATGTTCCACTTTGTATTTGCTGCAGATTGCTCTTGCGCAGTCTAATTCCTTAATATGCTTCTGACCGTAATCAAAAGAGAGGGCGATTACGGACTTATACCGGGCAAGTGCCCAGAAAAGACAGGTTGTGGAGTCCTGTCCGCCGCTGAACACGACAACAGCGGCTTTTTTATTCTTTAATTCCTGCATATATCTTTCCTTTCGTCAAATCGTTGATCTACTGTTCTGTCACGACAATTACCCTTTGGATGATGTCAGCATCATATATAACCGATTCTGCAGTGCCTGGTCTGTCTCAAACCGGCCCCGGAATGTGGTGGTCACTGTGGAGGCTGCCGCCTTCTTGATGCCCCGGGCGCTCATGCAGGAGTGGGTTCCCCTGATGATCACGGCAATATCAGAAGATCCGGATGCCTCCTCCATGATTTCTGCGATATCCGACCCGATGCGTTCCTGCAGCTGCAATCTCTTTGCAGCCATATCACAGATCCTTGCTATCTTGCTAAGTCCCAGGACCCGGTCTGCGGGAATGTAAGCGACATCCACATGCATATCATACATGAGGGCAATGTGATGCTCACAGTAGGAAAAGATGGGGATATCTCTGACCAGGACCATATCCCTCTTCTCCGTGCCCTGGGAAAAATCATCAGAGAAAGCCTTATTAAACATGAGAGCAATCTCATGGTTGCTGTAATTCATCCCCTCGAATACCTCTTCATACATCCTGGCAACCCGGTCGGGAGTCTCCTTCAACCCCTCCCGGTCAGGATCATCACCCAGTGCAATCAGTATTCCCCGGATATGGTCCCGGATTGCTTCTTTATCAATAGCCATATATCTGTCTCCTCTTAATAATACTTTAAACACCTTTTCGGTCCGGCGGCCAGATGAATTTATGCATCTGCAGCTGAAGCCGGGCAGTTTTCCACTGATGAGAGATCATGTACTCCACGATCTGTTCGGGGCTTATTTTTCCAAAGACAGCGCTTAAGAATACATGACAGCGGCTGCCCAGGTCATAGGTTCGGTCTATCTCAAAGGCCCTGTCCAGATCACGGATGCTTCCTGCTACAAATTTTACCGTGTCTTCCTGCTGAAGTAAAGCATAATTATCTGTATTCATAAACTCTTCCATGCCGCTGTCAGGACACTTGTAATCAAGGGTAAAAGCAGGCCTGTGGGGGAGGACATGGAAAGGAGTGATGTCAATGCTTCCGTTACTTTCGATCTCCAGCTGAAAGCCGGCCGCCCCGATTCCCTCAATCAGGTCTGCGATGCCGGGGGTAAGGAGGGGCTCTCCACCTGTCAGGGTCACACAGGCGGCACCGGCAGTGCCAAGCCAGCTCAGCAGGCCTTTAAGACTGTAAAAGGTGCAGGGACAGTCCTCCCTGTTGGCCCAGGATGTGTCGCAGTAGCTGCAATTAAGATTGCATCCCTTCATGCGGATAAAAGCGGCCAGACAGCCGGCCCTGGGTCCTTCTCCATTGATGCTTAAAAAGCGTTCCGCCACGGGATATTGTATGTTCCCGGACCTGGTTATGTTCTCTTTCATTGTTATCCTTCCTGATAGCTGGCCTGGTTTGTGGGTGTCTCATAGACGGATACGCTGATGACCGGACAGGAAGCGGCTTTAAGCTCCTTAAAAAAATACTCGCTCAGTCGTTCAGCGCTTGGCCGGAAGGGAAAGTCCACAATGGCAAATCCTTCATCCCGCAGGGCCTTAAGGGTGGCAGGCTTCAGGGACCCCGTCTCAATGATCAGCTTGTGGTCCAGGGCATCCGTCAGATTCTTCAGAATCCCCTTAAAATCAGAAAAGTCCATCACCATATCCCTTGTCTGAGGATCGGTAAGAAGATTGTCCGAGGCAATGCGGGCGATCACCCGCCAGCGGTGACCGTGCAGATTGCTGCACTTTCCCTCATAACCTTTAAGAAAATGTGCGGCATCAAAGGATTGTTCTGTTTCCAATATATACATCGTTTTCATCTCCATATAATAAAAAAGATGCTGTGTGACCACAGCATCCATAAAAACATAATAAATCTGCAGTCCCGGTTTTCTTTTCAGACAGGAGGGTACAAATGAACTGTCTATCAGCAAAAGAAGTGTAACATGATTAAAGCTGTTTGTAAAGCAGGAAAAATAATGGTATACTCTTAAGTAAAGCCGATACTTTAAAACGGCCGGGAATACAGTAACCTAAGATACAGCGCATTTAATTTTATCCTGATATTGGATCAGGACGGAGGATAGTCATGGATTTTCTTGGTCATTTAAGAACGATCAATCATCATAAAGTGCTGGTTACGAAGATGTGTTTTCAGGTGGGATTATATAAGCAGGGTCTCCTGCACGACCTGTCCAAATACCACCCCATAGAGTTTATCCCGGGGGGAATCTATTATCAGGGTAACCGAAGTCCTATCGCCCGGGAGAAGGAGATTAACGGCCTGTCGGTGGGCTGGCTCCACCATAAGGGGCGCAATCCCCATCATTTTGAGTATTGGATTGACTATACCATGAGCTCTAAGGGGGCAAAGCTTGTGGGAATGAAGATGTCCAGGCGGTATGTGGCAGAGATGATTATTGACCGGATCTGTGCCAGCAAGAATTACCAGAAGGAGAACTATACGGACAGAAGTGCTCTGGACTATTATATGAAGGGCAGGCCGGTCATGATCATCCATGAGGAATCCGACTACCTGGCCAGGTACCTGCTTAAGATGCTGGCAGTTAAGGGCGAAAAGTACTTTCTTCGTTATATGAAGCAGGTTCTGCTGAAAAACCGGAATGGGGATTACCATGTCGTGGATGGTCGTCTGATATTAGATTGAAATCATATATTTTTTTCTTGAAATTTGCATATAATTACGATATAGTTAATGTACTAAGATTAATAGCCTGGGATGTTCGACAACCCCTGCTATTTTGAACCTACATTTTTGAATTTGGGAAACCAACATCTGTGGAAGGATGGCAGGCCTTATCTTTTATATATCAGAGGAAGTCAGAAAGTCACGTGCGGTTACCCACCTGGCTTAGGCTAGGACTCAAAATTGCAGGACACGGCATTTTGGGCACTCATTCAGGACCGCCTCGCAGATGAGGTGGTTCTTTTTTCGTTTTAGCATTAAGACACGACAGTCACGAAATGTGTTGTGAAATCATATAGCATGTCAACCTGAGGTGAACTTATGGCCAGACAGAGCAAGTCAAAAAGATTATATATGCTCATTATGGATTATTTTAAAAAGTGTAATGATGATCACGTGGGAGCTTTTGGTGCCATGTCGGCATTCTTTATGCTTCTTTCTGTCTTTCCTTTTCTGATCTTTTTTTTGACCATGACTCAGTTTGCGCCATTCACCAAGGATGATATCATCAATCTTCTGGTGGATATGCTCTCTTTTGAGCGAAAAAGCATGATCATGTCCATTGTCAATGAAATCTACCGCAAGACCGGGGCATCTATCGTCTCTCTTTCCATCGTGGCAGCCCTCTGGACTTCCTCAAAGGGGGTTTATTCTATTATTAAAGGGCTGAATTCCGTATACGATATTGAGGATAACCGTAACTTCTTTGTGCTCCGCTTCTTCAGTACCATCGTCACTGTGATATTTGCCGTGCTGATTGCGGCCATGCTGGTGCTGTGGGTCTTCGGCAGCATTCTCTACAGCTATATTTGTGCCAGATTTCCCACCTTTGCCTCGCTGGCAGGTTACTTCATCCATAAGAGAGTCTTTCTGACTGTCATCGCCCTGACGGTGATCTTCATGGTTATCTATCAATTCCTTCCGGACAGGGAGTCCTCCTTCCTGAAGCAGTGGCCGGGGGCTTTGCTGGCCGCGGTGGGCTGGATTCTGGTCTCCTTATTCTGCTCCCTTTTTATGAACGGATTTGGAAGCTTCTCCTATGTATACGGATCCATGGCCAGCATCATGATTCTTCTGCTATGGCTCTATTTCTGTATGTCCATGATCTTTTATGGGGCCGAGTTTAACTATTTTCTGGAGAATAAGAAGAATTACCATACCCTGGTCTGGGCTCTCCGCCATAATCGAAGGGCTTCCAGGAGGAAGCGGGTTAAGATGCGGACCCGGAAAGGGGAGCAGGAGGAGAAGGATAAGGTATCGTAAAGCATAAGTGTACTTCTGAAGGAATAGAGAATATGTACCGATTAGATCAGAAAGAAATTGAAGAAATCAGCAATTATATATTCCTGGAGGACGACTTAAGTCCGGCAGATGCCATCTTCATTCCCGGCTGTGCCCGGCCTGAACATACTGAGGCTGCAGCCGGCCTCTACCGGGATGGCTATGCCCCTTTGCTGATTCCTTCCGGAGGCTATACAAAGCTGGAAGGAAAGTTTCAGGGAGTGAAGGCAGGGGCAGACCGCTACGGGACTGACTTTTCCTGCGAGGCGGACTTTCTTGCCGCCGTGCTTAAGGCAAACGGTGTGCCGGAGGAGGCCATACTCCCGGAAAGAAATGCCACTTATACCCTGGAGAATGCCGAAAAAACCAGAGACCTGATAAAGGAGGAGGGACTTCTTGGAAAGATTCGGACAGCCATTCTCTGCTGTAAGGCCCATCATGCCAGGAGGGCATACCTGTATTACCATATGGTTTTTCCCGAGATAGAGATCCTGGTGCATCCGGTTCCTCTTGATGGCATAAGCCGGGAAAGCTGGTTTCGCACAGAAGAGGGAAGAAAGCAGGTTTTTTCCGAACTATCCAGGGTGGGCCAGCAGCTTCTTATGATGGAGGGAAGGATTGCCTACTGAATATATCAATTCCTTCTGCAATTTCCCTTTCAATTCACACTTGACAAGAATTTTTGCTTGCGTTAGAATGGAATGCAGTGTAAATGCGATGAAGGTGTTTTAGTAGGAGCATACCATCTTTCAGAGAGGGAGGATCATCGGCTGCAAGTCCTCCTAAGCCCTGGTATGAGCTGAATTTCCGCACCGGAGCTGCCTATCGGAGTTATGCCTGCCAGGTTTAATCAGATGTTCGTGATGTACATTTGCGAGCAGCCTCAGACATATAAGATATGCCGTCTGCGCGCGTTAAGCGCATATGAGTGCCTGAGTGATCAGGAATCAGGGTGGTACCACGGTGAATAATCGTCCCTTTTTGCCAAGTGCAGGAAGGGACTTTTTATTGTCTAAAAAGGAGTAAGTAAGATGAAAGACAAACTGGAACAGATTAAACAGCGGGCCTTAGCAGCCATCGAAGAATCGGTGGATATGGACAGCCTCAATGAAGTCAAGGTTGCCTTCCTGGGCAAAAAGGGGGAACTGTCCAAAATCTTAAAGGGCATGAAGGATGTAGCCCCGGAGGACAGACCTAAGGTAGGACAGATGGTCAATGAAGCCCGGGCTAAGATTGAGGCTGAGATGGAGCGGGAGAAGACCGCCATCTTAAGAAAAATCCGGGAAGAGAAGATGAAATCAGAAGTCATTGATGTGACTCTGCCCGGAACCAAGGCGGCCGTCGGCCATCGTCATCCTAACCAGATCGCTCTTGATGATCTGGAGAGAGTATTCATCGGTATGGGCTATGAGGTGGTGGAAGGCCCGGAAATTGAGTATGACCGCTATAACTTTGAGCTTTTGAATATCCCCGAGAATCATCCGGCCAAGGACGAGCAGGATACATTCTATATCACAAAGGATATCCTCCTTCGTACCCAGACTTCTCCCGTTCAGGCCCGTATTATGGAGACAGGACGTATGCCTATCCGCGTCATTGCGCCGGGAAGAGTGTTCCGCTCTGACGAAGTGGACGCTACCCATTCTCCTTCCTTCCATCAGGTAGAGGGACTGGTCGTCGACAAAGGGATTACATTTGCCGACCTTAAAGGAACTCTCCAGCAGTGGGCAAAGGAATTCTTCGGACCAGCCACCAAGGTCAAATTCCGCCCCCATCATTTCCCGTTTACAGAGCCCAGTGCAGAGGTGGATGTCTCCTGCTTTAAGTGCGGGGGCGAGGGATGCCGCATGTGTAAGGGCAGCGGCTGGATTGAGATCTTAGGCTGCGGCATGGTTCATCCCAAGGTGCTTAGTGACTGCGGTATTGACCCGGAAGAGTATTCCGGATTTGCCTTCGGCATCGGCCTGGAGCGCATCGCCCTGCTTAAGTATGAAATCGATGACATGCGCCTTCTCTATGAGAATGACGTGCGGTTCTTAAAACAGTTCTAAAAGGAGGAGCAAAAAATGAATACACCTATTTCATGGATAAAGGCATATGTTCCTGACCTTAACTGCAGTGTTCAGGAATACGTAGATAAGATGACCCTGTCCGGCTCTCATGTGGAGAACGCGGTTTATCTGGATAAGAATCTGGAGAAGATCGTGGTGGGCAGGATTGATAAGATAGAGAGACATCCTGATGCAGATAAGCTGGTAGTCTGCCAGGTGGATGTCGGGGGGGAGACTACTCAGATTGTCACAGGTGCTCCCAATGTTTTTGAAGGTGCGGTTGTTCCGGTTGTGCTGGACGGCGGCCGGGTGGCAGGAGGCCACGATGGCAGTCCCAACCCGGAGAACGGTATCAAGATCAAGAAGGGAAAACTCAGGGGAATCGTGTCCAATGGTATGATGTGCTCTATCGAGGAGCTGGGCAGCAGCCGTGACATGTATCCGGAAGCTCCTGAGGATGGCATCTATATCTTTGATAAAGACAGCGGGGTTAAGCCTGGCGATGATGCCATCGAAGCCCTTGGTCTTCGGGACGCAGTGGTAGAGTTTGAAATCACATCCAACCGTGTGGACTGCTTCTCTATGATCGGCATGGCCAGAGAGGCTGCCGTCACATTTGAGAAGCCTTTCTATCCTCCGGAAGTGAAGGAATGCGGAAATCAGGAGGATGTGAATGATTATATCTCCGTGGAGATTATTGATGAGGACCTCTGCCCCCGCTTTACTGCAAGGGTGGTTAAGAATATTAAGCTGGCACCCTCACCTAAGTGGATGCAGCGCCGCCTTGCCGCCATGGGTATCCGCCCCATCAACAATATCGTAGATATCACCAATTATGTTATGGAAGAGTACGGCCAGCCCATGCATGCCTACGACCTGGATACCATCCGGGGCCATAAGATTATTGTAAAACGGGCCCAGGATGGGGATGTATTTACCACTCTGGATGGTCAGGAGAGACACTTAGACCACGATGTGCTGATGATCAATGACGGGGAGGGACCTGTCGGTATTGCCGGCATCATGGGCGGCGAGAATTCCATGGTTACGGATGAGATCAAGACCATGCTCTTTGAGGCGGCCAACTTTGATGGAACCAATATCCGCCTGTCTTCCAAGAGAATTGGTATGAGAACCGACGCCTCCGGTAAGTTTGAAAAGGGTCTTGACCCGGAGAATGCCCTGGCGGCCATCAACCGGGCCTGCCAGCTGGTGGAAGAGCTGGGTGCCGGTGAGGTTGTCGGCGGCGTGGTGGATGTCTATCCGAAACCGGTAGAGCCCGTGGCCCTGCCCTTTGAGCCTGACAAGTACAATGCCCTCCTGGGAACGGATGTGGCTCCCGAGACCATGCTCCATTACTTTGACCAGCTTGGTTTGACCTATCATGAAGACAGCAATATGATTGATATCCCATCCTTCCGTCAGGACCTTCGCTGCTCTGCAGACCTGGCTGAGGAGGTGGCAAGATTCTTCGGCTATGACAATATCCCCACTACCCTGCCCCAGGGCACTTCCACCACAGGGAAGAAATCTCTGGAAGGCCGGGTGGAGGATATCTGCCGGGACGTGGCAGAGCAGAACGGATTCTGCGGCGGCATGTGCTATTCCTTCGAGAGCCCCAAGGTATTTGACAAGCTGCTGATTCCGGAGGGGGATGAACTCAGGAAGGCCATTGTGATCTCCAACCCCTTAGGGGAGGATTACAGTATCATGAGAACTATTGAGCTTAATGGTATCCTGACCTCCCTGGCCACCAATTATAATCACAGAAATAAGAATGTCCGTCTTTATGAGCTGGGAAATGTATACCTTCCCAAGGCTCTGCCCCTTACTGAGCTGCCGGATGAGAGAAAGAAGCTGACCCTCGGCATGTACGGAGACTGCGACTTCTTCCTTTTAAAGGGTGTGCTGGAGGAACTCTTTTTAAAGCTGGGTCTTGAGGACAAGGTAGTTTATGAACCATCCGGTGAGAAGCCCTTCCTCCACCCGGGACGTCAGGCCCTCATCTATGTAAGCGGCATCTATGCCGGCTTCATCGGGCAGGTTCATCCTGAAGTATGTGATAATTATGATATGAAGTGTGAAGCCTACGTGGCAGGAATCGACCTGCCGGCGATCATGGATAAGGTAACCTTCGACCGCAAGTACAAGGGAGTTGCCAAATACCCCGCTGTAAACCGTGATCTGGCCCTCGTCATGAAGAAATCCATCTTCGTGGGACAGGTGGAGAAGGTCATGAGAGACAAGGGCGGAAGACTCCTTGAATCCATCCAGCTCTTTGATGTCTATGAGGGAGCCCAGATTGCACCAGGATGCAAGTCCGTAGCATTCTCCCTGACCTTCCGGTCCCCGGAGCGAAGCCTGGAGGCTGCCGAGGTAAACAAGGTAGTGGATAAGATCCTGGCTGAGCTTGAGAAGATGGGCATAGAGATCAGGTCTTAAGGTCATGAAAACAAGTGATTTTAGTTTTGAACTGCCCCAGGAGCTGATTGCCCAGGATCCTCTTGCCGACCGGTCATCGTCGAGACTCATGGTTCTGGATAAAAAGTCCGGGCAGATCATTCACCGTATCTTCCGGGATATCACAGATTATCTGCATCCCGGAGACTGCCTGGTAATCAATGATACCAAGGTCATTCCGGCCAGGCTGATTGGCGCCAGAGAAGAAACCGGCGGCAAGGCGGAGCTCCTCCTCTTAAAGCGCAGGGAGAATGATATCTGGGAGACACTGGTAAAGCCGGGCAAAAAGTGCCGGGCGGGGGCCAGAGTGGTTTTCGGCCATGGAGAGCTCAAGGCGGAGATCAGGGAGGTTCTGCCGGATGGAAACCGGCTGGTTCAGTTTGAGTATGAAGGCATCTTTGAGGAGGTTTTAGACCGGCTGGGCCAGATGCCCCTGCCCCCCTATATCACCCATAAACTCGAGGATAAGAACCGCTATCAGACAGTTTATGCCAGATATGAGGGCTCTGCGGCAGCTCCCACAGCAGGCCTCCACTTTACCAGGGAACTGTTAAATCAGATTGAGGACATGGGGGTCCGCATCGCCAGAGTGACCCTCCATGTGGGTCTGGGAACCTTCCGCCCGGTTAAGGTGGAGGATGTGACCAGCCACCATATGCACTCGGAATACTATCATGTGACCAAAGAGGCGGCCGATATCATCAATGAAGCCCGCAGGGAGGGCGGCCGGATTATCTCTGTGGGAACCACATCCACCAGGACCCTGGAGTCGGTGGCTCTTCCAGACGGAACTATAGTTCCGGGCAGCGGCAATACGGAAATCTTCATCTATCCGGGCTATCAGTTTAAGGCCATCGACTGTCTGATTACCAATTTCCATCTGCCGGAATCCACCCTGCTTATGCTGGTATCAGCCCTGGCAGGAAGAGACCATGTGCTGGCGGCCTATGAGGAGGCGGTGAAGGAGCGCTATCGTTTCTTCTCCTTCGGGGATGC
>JAFUDC010000044.1 GCA_017459345.1 Eubacterium sp. | reverse complement strand
GGCGGCATGCTTGCATGTAAGACTGCTCAGACATTGCGCACGACAAACAGTATCGAGCGGAGCAGTGAGATGCGGAGCGAGATGCTGTTAGCACGGTGAGAGCTGCGAATAGCAGCGGAGCCGTGCGTGGGACTTATTCACGACATTATCGAGCCAGGCAGTCAGCAACGACTGAACTTCAGAAATTGGTGGATACAATTGCCTCTTTTGGTACATTGTATCCACTGTTTTTCTCTTTGGAAAGGTTCGCATGGAGTAGTAGGAGATAAAACCACCTTTAATCAGTATTATTATCCAATTATGTTGATAATAATATAAGATAGGTATCATACTATCTACTGCAAAAGAATAAAAAATGAGTTTTGGGCTCCTGCAGCAGTTTATGGGTGGATAAAGATACTCAGAGTTGTGATTATTATCGTATAACTACGATAAAGACAGTATGAAAACGGGATTTGTATCTCCCGGAACTCTCTGACTACCTGTTTTTTTAAAGGATGATTCATACTGTTACAGTACTAATCCATTATACTGGCTGGTCTGACAGGTTTCCTGTCTGATCCCCTTTATCTTAATCTGGCCACAGATATTATGAAAAGTTAACTTGTCAAATATCCTTTTGGCCAGCCATAGACTGGAGAATGTGCCAAAGTGATACAGCCCGGAGGGCTGAGGTCAGTTCAATTAAAGCAGTCGAACGGAAGTGAACATGCTGAAGTGATAGCCTGTCATCCTATTTACATATTGACATGTATGCTGATGAAGATGGTGATTTCATTTTTGAGTCCTTTTTAGCAACAGATTTTGATAAAAATACGGGGAAGTTATATAACATATCAATTGTTTTTCGGCTGAATCTGCTCATTATGACTGATTGACCATGAAATCTGTCGATGGTTTCAAACATCCTCAGGTATATTATCATATTCTGTTGATAAAATGACTCTGAATTCAAAATCACCATCTTCATTAATATAATCGCAAATATGTAAATATATTGTTCTTAAATTCTGGCTTTGAAACTGTCCTGATCGCCACATCCACCATCTCTTACAGCCAGATGGTCACTGAAGAAGCGAACAGAGCAATATATATGATAACCAGGTTTATCAGTATTCCAGCCTTACATATCGATGAAATCTTAAATGAAGTAACTTTTTTATTATACTCCTGTTTTTTCCTACAGAATTGGGTATAAAATGTTAAGATCAGATTCTCTACCTACAGGCTTTCCCTGATTTTCAAAGAATTCCAGGGAAAGTGCAAAATGCTGTGGTTAAGGATAGTCATACCATCTGTTTCTACCAATTTCAGGCGGAAATAATAGTCCTAAACGCACAATTTTCCAAAAAACATGTTAGAGTTCCACAGATTTAGATGTTTAACATAGATTTATGGCTGCCCAGAGTATTTGATCAGTTTAAAGCAATATATTGGGGAAATACTATATTAGAACAGCATAGTAAATAGTGAAAACAGTTTAGTGAATAATGAAAATAACAAAGCAGAACAAAAAGGGACCTTTTGGTCCCTTTTTGTTCGTCTGTTAATCGCTTTGTTAGTGACTTAGATAATCAATCACAACTCCGAATACCCATATCCATTGACCAGGGCATCAATCTTCTGTCCGTTCTTGCAGTAAGGGCAGTCATGCTTGGTGTAGGTGTGGTAGGTAGGGATATCCCGGGTGGTGAACAGGGAGTTCACCGGCAGGTTGCCGTACTCGTCGATGGCACTGAAGATGGAGGAGATTCCCTGGAGCTTGCCACCGTAGAATTCTATACAGTCCCAGCTTCGATTGATAGTGATTCCGGTTGTGATAGAAGCCATCAGAATGATGATATTTTTATCCCGGATCATGGGCTGGATGTTCTTTCTGAAGAACATCTGTCCATCGGTATCTATCTCCGGAGTTACGATATAAATCGATTTATGACGGTTGTAGGAGAAGAACCCGGCTTCCGTGAGCTTCTCGGCCAGGAAGGCCCCGATAACCTCAGTCCTGTCCAGACATACGATGGTATCCACAACTGTATTATGCTTATATAGCTGAACCAGAGCCTCTGCTGCTTCCAATGCGTTGGACTGCCTGTTTTTTAAGGTTGTCATGTCCATATAATAATTGACATGGGAGTTCCTGGTGGCAAAATGACCGGGAATCACAGAGAGATTCAGGTTGCAGCTTTTTGATCGAAATGAAATCTTACGACTTTCCATGAAGTTTACCTCCTCTACGCAGGTTAATTCCTGAATTATACAATGCAGATCAGCTACTTTGGGGGATTACAAGGCCGGATCATGATGAATCAGACTCTAACCCCCCGGTATCATTATATAAGAAAATGGGCAAAATGAAAAGGGAGAAATATCATAAAAGCTTTCCTCTGACACCTTTACGATAACATAAATATAAAAAACAGGATTGATCAGACTGAGCCTGCTGTTATTAGCAAGCGATAATCGTGTAAAATGAAATAGATGGTTCTTCCTTATGAAAGCAGCTGATAAAATAATAGGAAGGGAAGCGAAAGATATCTAAGTCTATATAGTTAAAAAAATAACAATATTTGCTTTCGTTATTTTTTCTTTTTCTCGGAAAAAGCCTGTCAAAAATAAGATAAAATGCTTGCTTTATGATAAAAAAATACCATATCATATTATTAATTGCGACATTAGTGGAGAAACATTTGTCTAAATGACAAATTGTCCCATAATTTGAATCTGAAAATTGTAAGAAAAAATTAGATTTATGTTAAGTAAATAACAGAAAACTATTGATTCTGAGGAAGATATTTGATAATATAGGAACCGTATATTACGGATAGTCAGGATAGTATGGAGCCGGATTTTGTCTCGATTGCGCAGCAAGAGAGCTATAAAATCGGGCATCCGACAGCATTCGTCACAAAAAAGCTTTGGCTTTTAGAGGAGGAATAATTATGAGTCATTCAAAAATGAGTGCTTTGGAGCGGATCGAGACACTTTTTGATCCCTCTACCTTCGTGGAGATCGGCGGTCTGATCTCTGCCAGGAATACAGATTATAATCTGGGGGAGAAGAAGCTTCCGGGGGATGGTGTCATCACCGGATACGGGGTGATCAGGGACCGCATGGTTTATGTATACAGCCAGGATGCCGCAGTGCTCGGCGGCTCAGTGGGAGAGATGCATGCGAGAAAAATCGCTGCCATCTATGATATGGCCATCAAGACGGGAGCGCCGGTGGTCGGCATGATCGACTGTGCGGGCTTAAGGCTTCAGGAAGCCAATGATGCCCTCCAGGCTTTTGGCAGCATCTTCAGCCGCCAGGCCCAGGCTTCCGGCAGAATTCCTCAGATCTGTGCGGTTTTCGGCCAGTGCGGAGGAGGCAGTGCGGTGATGAGTGCCCTGTCTGATTTTACATTTATGGAAAGGGAGAATGGGGCCCTCTTTGTGAACAGCCCCAATACCCTGGAGGATAACAAGGGCGGCAGTTTGGATACTGCCCAGGCGGACTATCAGGCGGAAAGCGCCGGCAATGTTGATTTTGTCTGTGATTCGGAGGAGGAAATGATTGCAGGAATCCGGGCTCTTCTTGAGTTCCTGCCCTCTGACTATGAGGCGGATGATGCCTTCGAGGAGGCCGGGGATGATCTTAACCGGATCATACCGGAGCTTGCTGAGGGGGAATATGATGCCCCTTATCTGCTCAGCCGGATATCCGACCACTCCTCATATATAGAAGTAAAGAAAATGTATGCCCCGGAGATGGTGACGGCCTTTATCCGCCTGAATGGCGAGACGGTTGGGGCAGTTGCCAACCAGCCGGTGGATGGCAGGAAGCTGCTCACGGCCAACGGGTTAAAGAAGGCCATCAAGTTTGTCAAGTTCTGTGATGGTTTCAATATTCCTATTCTCACGGTCACCAACGTAAGCGGGATGGCGGCCAGCAAGCATGAGGAGCGCAGACTTGCAGGACTCCTTGCCCAGTTTGCCGCAGCCCTTTCCGGCAGCACAGTGGCCAAGATCAACCTTTTAGCCGGGGAAGCTTACGGTACGGCAGCCATAGTGATGAACTCCAAGGTAATCGGAGCGGATTTTGTTCTGGCCTGGCCGGACGCCTCCGTAGGTATGATGGATGCGGAGCAGGCGGTAAGGATCATGTATGCCGATGAGATCAGCGCCGGGGAAGACCAGCTGGCAGTCATCGCCGAGAAGACAAACCAGTACAGGGAGCTGCAGAGCAGTGCTCTGGCAGCGGCCAGAAGGGGATACGTCGATGACATTATCGAGCCGGATGCAACGAGAAAGCGCCTGATTGCCGCCTTCGAGATGCTCTTTGGCAAGAAGATTGCAGGCATTAAGAAAAAACATAGTGCGATATAATGATGAGGTGAATGTATGGGAGCCAAACTGATAACCGCCCTGCTCAACACCCTCTTGGGCATGGGTACGGTATTTTTAGTACTGATCTTTATCTCACTGGTCATATCACTCTTTAAGTATATCCCCAGGCTGCAGGCACGGGCAGAGCTCCGCAGGAAGCGGAAGAAGCTTGAAGAAGAGGAGCGGGTTCCGGAAAGACCGGCAGCCAGAAGGCCTATCCTCCCTGATCCTGTTGAGGAGGAGGAAGAGGAGAATCTTATCTATGACGGTGAGCTTGTGGCCGTGATCATGGCGGCCATCCTGGCCTCCACGGGCGGAGCGGTCAGCGCGGATAAGCTGGTGGTCCGTTCCATCAGGAGAGTGAAGAGCAAGAACAGGAGATAATAAGTTTTATATTAGGAGCCGGGTCTTGTCAAGGCGGCTTCGCGAGAGAGCTGCAAGATCGGCTATCAGATAATTTAAGTAGAAATAGCTTACTCTACTAGAGGAGGAAATGATGAAAAATTATAGAATAATTGTAAATGGTGTTTCTTATGATGTGGCAGTGCAGGAACTTTCTGAGACAGAGGCTCCGGCAGCTATGGAAGCTCCGGTGCCCGCAGCCCCTGCACCTAAAGCGGCCGCAAAGAAGGCTGCTGCAGGTCCGGCCGGCGGCGAGGGCAGCGTGAAGATCAACTCCCCCATGCCGGGCAAGATTGTTGCCATAAAGGCTCAGCCTGGAAGCGCGGTGAAGAAGGGTGATGTCATTCTTGTCCTTGAGGCCATGAAGATGGAGAATGAAATCCCTGCCCCCCAGGATGGAACACTTGCCGGAATTAATGTCTCTGTGGGAGACCAGGTGGAGGGCGGAAGCCTGTTAGCTACCATGAACTGATGCGTATGAACCCGAGTATGAGTCTGAATCATAGTTAACCTCAGCTCCCTTCTATAAATAGCCGATTACGTACGTGAATGCGAAGAATGAACGGCAACGAAATCGAGCATCAGACTGACTTAGTCAGATAAAACATGTGTTTTTAGATGAGAGAGCAGGTTACGATTGAATTGGAGGTATGATTCTATGAGTTATGTGTTAGACACATTGGGGAATCTCGCAGCACAGACCGGTTTTGCCTTTCTGCGGCCAGGCAACTTTGCCATGATCGTGGTGGCCCTGATCTTCCTGTACCTTGCGATAGTAAAGGAGTATGAACCCCTTCTTCTGGTTCCCATCTCCTTTGGTATGCTGCTGGTGAACCTGTATCCGGATATCATGTCCGATTCCGGATTGTTACATTATTTTTATCTGCTGGATGAATGGAGTATCCTGCCGTCCCTGATCTTCCTGGGAGTCGGCGCACTGACTGATTTCGGGCCCCTGATTGCCAATCCCATGAGCTTTCTGCTGGGGGCAGCGGCCCAGTTCGGTATCTACAGTGCCTATTTCCTGGCTATCTTTATGGGCTTTAATGATAAGGCGGCAGCGGCCATCTCCATTATCGGCGGCGCCGATGGCCCCACATCCATCTTCCTTGCAGGAAAGCTGGGACAGACAGCTCTGATGGGTCCCATCGCCGTGGCAGCCTATTCCTATATGTCCCTGGTTCCGATTATTCAGCCGCCCATCATGAAGCTGCTGACGACGGAGGAGGAGAGGAAGATCAAGATGGAGCAGCTGAGACCGGTTACCAAGACAGAGCGGATCCTTTTCCCCATCGTTGTAACCGTCATCGTATGTCTGATCCTTCCCACAACGGCTCCTCTGGTAGGTATGCTGATGCTGGGCAACCTTTTCCGTGAGTCCGGGGTGGTAAAACAGCTGTCTGAGACGGCATCCAACGCCCTTATGTATATCGTTGTCATCGTTCTGGGTACCTCTGTCGGGGCGACCACCAGTGCGGAGGCTTTCCTGAATCTGGATACCATCAAGATCGTCATCCTGGGCCTTGTGGCCTTTGCCGTGGGAACCGCCGCCGGTGTTATCTTTGGAAAGATTATGTGCAAGGTGACCGGAGGAAAGGTCAATCCGCTGATCGGTTCCGCCGGAGTATCCGCTGTGCCCATGGCAGCCCGGGTATCCCAGAAGGTTGGTGCTGAGGCCGATCCCACCAACTTCCTTCTGATGCATGCCATGGGACCCAATGTAGCCGGGGTAATCGGAACCGCTGTGGCAGCCGGTACCTTCATGGCAATCTTCGGAATTGTGTGATGATAACTGAATCATGAAGCAATAAAAATGGAGCCTGATTTTGTCTCTGCTGCGAAACAGGAGAGGTATAAAATCGCGCATCCGACAATTTATATCAGAAAATAGCATGTGATATATGAGGAGAATATATATGGCTGAAATAAAGAAAAAACCCATCAAGATTGTGGAGACGGTCCTTCGTGATGCCCATCAGTCCCTGATCGCAACCCGTATGACCACAGACCAGATGCTCCCCATCATCGATAAGATGGACCAGGTTGGCTACCACGCCGTAGAGTGCTGGGGCGGGGCTACCTTTGACGCCTGCCTGCGTTTCCTAAAGGAGGATCCCTGGGAGAGACTGAGAAAGCTGAAGGATGGATTCAAGAAGACCAAGCTGCAGATGTTGTTCCGGGGACAGAATATCCTGGGATACCGGCCCTACGCCGATGATGTGGTAGAGTATTTTGTGCAGAAATCCGCTGCCAACGGCATCGATATCATCCGGATCTTTGACTGCCTGAATGACCTGCGCAATCTTCAGACCGCAGTCAGCGCATCCAATAAAGAAGGGGTGCATGCCCAGGTGGCCCTGTCCTACACCTTGGGCGAACCCTACACACTGGATTACTGGAAGGAAAAGGCCAAACGCATCGAGGAGATGGGGGCAGATTCTCTCTGCATCAAGGATATGGCAGGACTGCTGGTTCCCTATGAGGCAACCCGACTGGTTACGGCCCTCAAGGAGGCCACCGACCTTCCTGTGGAAATGCATACCCATTATACCAGCGGTGTGGGCGGCATGACCTACTTAAAGGCCGTGGAGGCAGGCGCCGATATCATCGATACCGCCATGTCACCCTTTGCCATGGGAACGAGCCAGCCGGCCACGGAGGTCCTGGCAGAGACCTTCCGGGGAACCGAGTATGACCCGGGCTTTGACCAGAAGCTTCTGGGCGAGATCGCCGACTATTTCCGTCCTATTCAGGAAGAGTACCTGGCAAATGGCCTCCTGAACCCCAAAGTGATGGGTGTGAACATCAAGACCCTCATGTACCAGGTTCCCGGCGGCATGCTGTCAAACCTGGTATCCCAGTTAAAGGAACAGGGCGCATCGGACAAATACTATGAGGTTCTGGCAGAGGTACCCCGGGTCCGCAAGGACTTCGGTGAGCCGCCCCTGGTTACCCCATCCAGCCAGATTGTGGGAACCCAGGCCGTGCTGAATGTCATCACCGGCGAGCGCTACAAGATGATCACCAAGGAGTCAAAGGCCCTGTTAAAAGGGGAGTATGGCAAGACCACCCTTCCGGTCAATCCTGAAGTGCAGAAGAAGGCCATAGGGGACGAAGAACCTATCACCTGCAGGCCGGCAGACCTGATCGAGCCGGAGATTGATAAGCTCAATAAGGAGATGGCCCAGTGGAAGAGACAGGATGAGGATGTTTTGACCTATGCCCTCTTCCCCCAGGTTGCAGTAGATTTCTTTAAGTACAGGGAGGCACAGGAGACCGGAATCGATCCGGCCGCTGCCGACCAGGCTAACGGTGCCTATCCGGTCTGATCATAAGCATTTTTTCTTGACTAATAAGCGCAGATATTATAAGATAAACAATCAGGATGGTTGAAAAATACCATTCTGATTTTGTTTTGTGCATAAATTGGGGAGATTGCTCTTCCCTATCTGAGCAGGTAATATTGCGGCAGATAATTTTATAATTCAAGGAGGCATCAGCATGCCTGATATATACTTTGATAATGCGGCTACCAGCCGGGTCTTTCCTGAGGTCAGGGAGATCATGGACCAGCTGCTTGAGATTGAATACGGCAACCCTTCCTCCATGCACCGGAAGGGCTTTGAGGCGGAGCAGTACTTAAAACATGCCCGGGAGTGCATTGCCAGGACCCTGAAGGTGGATCCTAAGGAAATCTTCTTCACCTCCGGCGGAACCGAGGCCAACAACCTGGCCCTGATCGGGACAGCCTATGCCAACAGAAGAAGGGGGAAGCATATCATCACTTCCTGCATTGAGCACGCATCCGTCTATAATACCCTGTCCTTTCTGGAGGATGAGGGCTTTGAGGTGACCTACCTGCCGGTGGATGAGAGAGGGATTCTTGATCTTGATGCTTTAAAGGAAGCCCTGCGGCCGGATACTATCCTTGTTTCCGTCATGGCAGTCAACAATGAGATCGGAGCCGTGGAGCCGGTGGAGGAGATCGGAAAGATCATCAAGGACTATGACCCAAAGATCCTCTTTCACACGGACTGTATCCAGGCCTACGGAAAGCTGACCTTACGCCCCAGACGGATGAAGGCCGACATGATCTCGGTAAGCGGCCATAAGATACACGGACCCAAGGGAATCGGTTTTCTGTATATAAAAAACGGAACAAAGATCAAACCCATCATATGGGGCGGCAACCAGCAAAGCGGCATCCGGTCCGGCACGGAGAATATGCCGGGGATTGCCGGCCTGGGCAGGGCAGCGGAGCTGATCTATCAGGACCATGAGGATAAGATCCGGAAGATCTTAGAGCTTAAGGAGCATTTTATCGGGAGAGTCATGGAAGAAATCGAGGATGTCCGTGATCATTCCGGTCAGGCACCCCATATCGCAAGCATTACATTTCTGGGAGTGAGAAGTGAGGTTCTCCTCCATGCCCTGGAGGATAAGGGAATCTATGTCTCCGCAGGCTCAGCCTGCTCCTCCAACAAGCCTGAGGTCAGCGGCACCTTAAGAGGTATCGGCCTTGGTAAAGACCAGTATGATTCGACTCTGCGCTTTTCCTTCTCGGTATATAATACTATAGAGGAGGCAGACATTTGCGTGGATTGCCTTAAGGAACTGCTTCCGGTCCTGCGGCGATTCCAGAGACGGTAACCCTGCCTCCCGGACATTACCGAAACAGGCAGGACGCAGCCTGATATGGGCAGGACGTTGACTGATATGGACAGAACGCAGACTGATATAGACAGGAAGATTGAAAAAGGATGAAGACAAGATGGAATACAAAGCATTTCTGATAAAATATGGTGAGATTGGCGTCAAGGGGAAGAACCGCTTCCGCTTTGAGGATGCCTTGGTAACCCAGATGCACTATGCCCTGGACCCGGTAGGGGAGTTCAAGATCAGGAAGGAGTCCGGCCGTATCTTTGCGGAGGCTCTCTCGGATTATGATTATGAGGAGGCGGTGACCGCCCTGTCCTGTGTATTTGGCATCTCGGGAATCTGCCCCATCGTGGTGGAGGACAAGGAGGACTTTGACCAGGCTGCCAGGCTGGTGTGTGACTATATTGGTGAGCGTTACGATGACCTGTCCTTCACCTTTAAGGTGATGGTAAGACGGGCGGACAAGTCCTGGCCCATGACCTCCATGGAGACCGCAGCTCTCCTTGGGGAGAAGCTCTTAGAGCGCTACGGGAGCCTGTCTGTCGATGTGCATGAGCCGGATGTCTATGTGACCCTGGAAATCCGGGATAAAATATATATCTATACCGAGGAAATCCCGGGCCCGGGCGGCATGCCCATCGGCACTAACGGGAAGGCCATGCTCCTGCTCTCCGGCGGCATCGACAGTCCCGTGGCAGGATATATGATTTCCAAAAGGGGTGTCCGGATTGAGGCCACCTACTTTCATGCCCCGCCCTATACCAGTGAGCGGGCAAAGCAGAAGGTGGTTGACCTGGCAAAGATCATCTCCAGATATACCGGTCCCATCCACCTGCATATCGTGAATTTCACGGATATTCAGATGGCAATCTATGAGAAGTGCCCTCATGATGAGCTGACCATCATCATGCGCAGGTATATGATGAAGATTGCAGAGCATTTTGCTAAGGAGAATGACTGCCTGTCCCTGGTGACCGGAGAAAGCATCGGCCAGGTGGCAAGCCAGACCATGCAGAGCCTCTACTGCACGGATGCTGCAGCTGAAATTCCTGTATTCAGACCCTGCATTGGTATGGATAAGAATGATATCATCAGGCTTTCCGAGAAGATCGGAACCTTTGAGACATCCATCCTGCCCTTTGAGGACTGCTGCACCATATTTGTGGCCAAACACCCGGTGACAAAGCCCAGGCTGGATGTGATCGAGCGGTCGGAGAGAAAGCTTGCTGATTGTATCGATGAGCTCCTTAAAACCGCCATCGAGACGGAAGAGGTTATCTTTATCAAGGCCTATGATTAAAAAAGGTTCGCTTATCAGCGAACCTTTCAGCTATATCCATGGTCATCTTGGGGAGGACGATAAGGACAAGTTACTCCTCTGTCACGATATAGGGCTTTAATGTCTCCAGGATCTCGTCCAGATCATCTGTGTTGTGGATGTTCAGATCGATGGGTTTGGAGATGTCAAGTGAGAAGATGCCCATAATAGACTTGGCGTCAATGACATAGCGGCCGGATACCAGGTCAAACTCTGCGTTGAAGCGGTTGATCTCATTCACAAAGGTTTTTACTTTATCGATAGAATTCAAAGATATTTTAACAGTCTTCATTAAGCTGTCCTCCTGTGGATTATTAGATTGATATCGCGGGGATATTTACGAATATAGTAACGTTTTTTACAGGAAAAGTCAATAAGGGGAATAACAATTGCAGATAAGAAGAAGCGCAGCCTTCCTGACCCTGGGCTGTAAAGTGAATCAGTATGAGACGGATGCCATGGAGGAACTGCTTGCCGGGGCGGGGTATGATATCGTTGATTTTAAGGACCAGGCGGACGTCTACATCATTAATACCTGCTCCGTCACCAACATTGCCGACAGGAAGAGCCGGCAGATGATCCACCGGGCCAGGAAGAATAACCCGGAGGCGGTGGTTGTGGCAGCGGGCTGCTATGTCCAGGCTTCGGGAGAGGCCATTAAGGAGCAGGGCGCGGCCGATATACTGATTGGGAATAATAAGAAAAAAGACCTGCCAGCCATCCTGGATGACTACTTTGCCGCCAGGCAGCAGATCACCGAGGTGATCGATATATCCGCCGATAAGACCTATGAGGACCTGAATATCCATAAGGTATCCGGTCACACCAGGGCCTACGTCAAGATCCAGGATGGATGCAATCAGTTCTGCTCCTACTGTATCATACCCTATGCCAGGGGGAGGATACGGAGCAAGGAGCCGGAGGCGGTCATCCGGGAGATCACAGACCTGGCCAAGGCCGGCTATAAGGAGGTGGTCCTGACCGGGATCCACTTAAGTTCCTATGGTAAGGATCTGGGAACAGGGGAGGGCCCGGACATTGACCTTCTTTCGATCATAAAAAGGGTGAATGCCATCCAGGGTATCGAGCGGATCCGGCTTGGATCCCTGGAACCCCGGATCATCACCGAGGACTTTGTCCGGGGCCTGCTTGACTGTGACAAGCTCTGCCCCCACTTTCACCTGTCTTTGCAGAGCGGGGCGGATGAAACCTTAAAGAGGATGAACCGCCACTATAGCACCCTGGATTATGAGAAGGCTCTGGCCATCCTGCGCAAGGCATATGACAAACCGGCTCTTACCACCGATGTGATTGCCGGCTTTGTGGGTGAGACAGAAGAGGAATTCGAAGAGACCTATGCCTTCCTCATGAAGATCCGTCTCTATGAGATGCATATCTTTAAGTACTCTGTGAGAAAGGGAACCCGGGCGGAGACCATGAGCGGCCACCTTCCCGACCAGGTTAAGACCATGAGAAGCGGCAGGCTGATCAGCCTGGCCCAACAACTCAAAAGAGAGTATGAGGAGACCTTTGTGGGGACCATTCAGAAGGTCCTGCTTGAGGAAAAGGTGGTCATTGACGGCCTTCCTTATATGCAGGGCTACACGGACCGCTATCTCAAAGTTGCCGTACAATTCGACGAGAATTATCAAATGTTGAAACAAAACTCGATTATTGCGGTTGAAGTCGAAGGATTTTTGGATAAAAATTTACTATTTGGAAAAGTTTCGATTGAATTTTAATCTGACTCATAGTAGAATGGTAATGATAAATTTCCAAGAGGAAGGAGGCATACGATGGGTAGAAATAATACGCAGTTCTTTCAGGTCGTCAAGGAACAGCAGTATGATGTGGAATCAATATTAAGAGATGTGTACCAGTCCCTGACGGAAAAGGGCTACAACCCGATCAACCAGATCGTGGGATATATTATGTCCGGTGACCCCACCTATATCACCAGTCATAACGGCGCCAGAAGTCTTATCATGAAGGTGGAGCGGGATGAGATCCTGGAAGTATTATTTGAGAATTATATCGAGACGAAGCTGAGATAAGATGAAGAAGCGATGGATGGGTCTGGACTTTGGCAGCAAAACGACAGGAGTGGCAGTGAGCGATGAGCTGGGCATCACTGCCCAGGGTTTGGAGACGATCACCAGAAAGTCAGCGTCTAAGCTGCGTCAGACGCTTGCGCGGATCAATGAGATCGTGCAGGAATATGGGATAGATAAGATCATACTTGGTCTGCCGAAGAACATGAACAACACATTGGGAGAACGCGTCCAGGCGACTTATGAGTTCCGCGACCTGCTGATGAAGAGAACCGGACTGCCGGTGGAGTTATGGGACGAGAGATTGACCACGGTGGAATCCCTTCGCATTTTAAAGGAAGCAGGGATCAGGCGGGAACACCGTAAAGAGCGGGTGGACTGGATGGCGGCAGCTCTGATACTGCAGAGCTATATGGATGCGCATCCGGTTCCGGATGAAGATGAGTGAACGAGAGTACGGAACAGAGGAATATATGAAGAATATTGAGAGCATTCCTTTTCTGACAGATGACAATACGGAGATAGAGTTCTATATCCTTGAACAGACAACGATTAATGGGAATAATTATCTGCTGGTTTCCGAGGACCAGATGATTCGTGACGATGAGGATACGGTGGTTTACATCATGAAGGAGATCCCGGGGGAGTCCGGGGACATGGTATCCTACGAGATCGTGGAGGATGAGGAGGAACTTGAGAATGTCTCCAGGGTATTTGAACAGCTGATGGAAGATCTGGACATTGAAGTAGAATGATACAGCAAGAGAGCTTTTTACAGCCGGGAGCGCATGTGATACGTACTCCCGGCTGTTTGGCAGTTGAGATGGTCTTATCTTCTCTTCAGCGTAAATGAGAGGCCTCCCCGGGAGGCTGATGAATAAGAACGGAGGTTATAGTTTGAAAACAAAAAAGCAGTCAGTAAAAATCATCCCATTAGGCGGGCTTGAGCAGATCGGCATGAATATTACAGCCTTTGAATATGATGACAGTATTATAGTAGTCGACTGCGGCCTGGCTTTTCCGGATGAAGATATGCTGGGAATTGATCTGGTTATACCGGATATCACATATCTGAAGGAGAATGAATCCAAAGTAAAAGGACTGGTGATCACCCATGGTCATGAGGACCATATCGGAGCCATTCCCTATGCTTTAAAAGAAATCAACATGCCCGTGTACGCCACCAAGCTTACCATGGGCCTGATCGAGAATAAATTAAAAGAGCACAACCTGTTAAAGTCCACCAAGAGGAAGGTGGTTAAGCATGGACAGTCCATCAACCTGGGCTGCTTCCGCATAGAATTTATCAAGACCAACCACAGCATCTCAGATGCTGCTGCCCTGGCCATCTATTCCCCTGCCGGAATTATCGTGCATACCGGAGATTTTAAGATTGACTACACGCCGGTATTCGGAGATGCCATCGACCTGGGCCGGTTCGCAGAGCTGGGAAAGAAGGGGGTCCTGGCCCTCATGTGCGACAGCACCAACTGTGAGCGCCCCGGTTTTACCCCCTCTGAGAGGACCGTGGGCAAGACTCTGGACCATCTCTTTAATGAGAATAACGATCACCGCATCATCGTCGCCACATTTGCTTCCAATGTGGACAGGGTGCAGCAGATCATCAACTGTGCCTATAAGTACGGCAAGAAGGTTGTGGTGGAAGGCCGCAGCATGGTGACCACCATCTCCACAGCCGCGGAGCTTGGATATATACAGATTCCCAAGAATACCCTTATTGAGATTGAGGAGATGAGGAATTATCCCGACGACAAGATTGTCCTGATCACCACCGGAAGCCAGGGAGAGACCATGGCGGCCTTAAGCCGCATGGCTGCATCGACCCACAGAAAGGTTTCCATCAATCCGGGAGATGTGATCATCTTCAGCTCCCATCCCATACCGGGCAATGAGAAGGCAGTCAGCAGGGTGATGAATGAGCTGGCCTTAAAGGGAGCCAAGGTCCTCTACCAGGATACCCATGTGTCCGGACATGCCTGTGAGGAGGAGATCAAGCTGATCTACACCCTCACCAAGCCCCAGTATGCCATCCCGGTCCATGGGGAGTACCACCATCTTATGTCCCACAGAAATCTGGCCATAGAGATGGGAATTCCCAAGGAGAATGTAATCATATTAAGATCCGGAGACGTCCTTTCCATCTCCTCTGACCAGGCAAGGGTCACTGGCAAGGTGCCGGCAGGAGGAGTATTCGTGGACGGGCTGGGTGTCGGAGACGTGGGCAATATTGTCATCAGAGACCGCCAGCACCTGTCCCAGAATGGTCTCTTTATCGTGGTGGTCACCCTGGACCGCTACAACAACATGCTGCTGGCCGGCCCGGATATCGTCTCCCGAGGCTTTGTCTATGTCAGGGAGAGTGAGAATCTCATGGAAGAGTCCAGAGAGGTTGTAAGAGAGACCCTGGACCGCTGCTATGCCAAAAAGATTACAGACTGGGGCCGGATCAAGACCGCCATCCGGGATGACCTGGGTGGATTCATCTGGAAGAAAATGAAGAGAAGTCCCATGATTCTTCCTATAATCATGGAGGTATAAGTCCGGGGAAAGCGATTTGCGCGAAAGCCGGGCGCTGGACTTATGGATGATCAGGAGGGATACTATGCAGTCCGAGAAAAAAGAGCCGGGCCTTCTGCCTGAGGCAGACCAGGTGGTCCGAAGGACCCAGGACCTGACAGCGTTTATCAAAGAGACAGAAGATTACCGCAGATACAAAAAGAGTCTCAAGGTTCTCAAAGAGCATCAGGAAACCTACCAGAAGTTCAATGAGTTTCGCAGGAAGAACCTGTATCTGGATGAGCAGGAGGAAGCCTACTTTGAGAAGGCAGATGCCCTCTATGATGAGTATAAGGACATTCTGATGGAGTCCTGCGTGATGGATTTTCTCCGGTCTGAGGAGACGGTGAACACCATGCTCCGCCGGGTTTATGACTGCCTGGCCGGAGAGATTCAAATTGATGTATCCTACATGGATTAGGGGGTGTGCTAATGTTTGAGAAGATATCCGGGGCAGTGATCCGGCTGCTCTTTCTAATATTTTTCATTCTTCTGTCCGTATTGGCATTCAATGAAGCAAGGAAGATCGGTTATGCTGTTTTTGCCGACCAGGCCTATGATAATTCGGCATCCGCCACCGAGAGCTTGATCACGGTGACGGAGGGAGAATCCCTTCTGAATATTGCAAAAGACCTGGAACGGACCGGCATCGTGAAAAACGCCCGCATTACCGCCCTCTCTTTCCGCACCATGGAAGGATATGACCGGATCAAGCCGGGTGAGTATATCCTCAGGGCTTCCATGAAGCCGTCCCAGATCATGGAGATCATAACCAGGGCGGAGGACGAGGAATCATGACAGACCGGCAAAGAGTGGCTGATTTTATCCGGTCCTTCGGCTCCGATGAGAGCTCGGAAACTCTCCGCCGGATTGAGGAGGAAGCGGCAGCTGATCAGGTGCCCATCATCCGGGAGGCAACCCGGGACCTTTTAAATGTCCTGCTTAAGATCAGGAAGCCCCTCAGGATTCTGGAGGTGGGAACCGCCATCGGTTTCTCTGCCCTTTTTATGGCAGAGAGAATTCCTGATGAGGCCAGGATCACAACCATTGAAAATTATCCGCCCAGGATTGAGCGGGCCAGGGCTAACATCCGGACAGCCGGCCGGGAAGACCGTATCTGCCTCTTAGCCGGTGATGCGGCTGATATCTTAAAAGATCTTGAAGGACCTTACGATTTTATCTTTATGGATGCGGCCAAGGGACAGTATATCCATTTCTTTCCCGAAATCATGCGTCTGCTGGCCCCTTCCGGAATCCTCCTGTCAGATAATGTGCTTCAGGATGGGGATATCTATGAATCCCGCTATGCCATCCGCAGGCGGAACCACACCATCCACAGCAGGATGAGAGAATACCTCTATGTCCTGACTCATTCCCCTGAGCTTGATTCGGTGATTCTGGAATGCGGGGACGGGGCGGCCGTCAGTGTGAGGAAGTGAAAGAAAAATATGAGAGATACAGAGTTATTGATACCCGCCAGCTCCCTGGAGGTGCTGAAGGCTGCCGTCTTATACGGTGCCGATGCGGTATATATCGGCGGGGAAATGTACGGCCTCAGGGCAAAGGCTAAGAATTTCTCCCGGGAAGATATGGCAGAGGGGATTGCCTATGCCCACGACCATGGCGTTAAGGTTTACGTCACTGCCAACATCGTCGCCCACAACCTGGATGTAAAAGGAATCCGGACCTATTTTGAGGAACTTAAGGAGCTTAAGCCCGATGCCCTGATCATCTCCGATCCGGGAGTCTTTACTCTGGCTAAGGAGGTCTGTCCGGAGATTGACATCCATATCAGCACCCAGGCAAACTCCACCAACTATATGACCTACCGGTTCTGGCACGACCAGGGGGCCAGCCGGGTGGTGGCGGCCAGAGAGCTGTCCATCCATGAGCTTAAGGAGATCCGCCGGAACATCCCTGATGATATGGAAATCGAAGCCTTCGTCCATGGTGCCATGTGCATTTCCCATTCCGGCAGATGCCTGCTCAGCAATTATTTTACCGGAAGGAATGCCAACATGGGTGCCTGCACCCACCCCTGCCGCTGGAAGTACTACGTGGTAGAGGAAAGCCGGCCGGGAGAGTACCTGCCGGTGGAGGAGAATGAGAGAGGGACCTATATCTTTAATTCCAGGGACCTGTGCATGATCGAGCACATACCGGATCTTCTGGATGCCGGGATAGACAGTTTAAAGATTGAAGGCAGGATGAAGACGGCCCTCTATGTGGCCGCCGTCACCAGGACCTACCGGCAGGCGATCGATGATTACAGGAAGTCCCCGGAGCTTTATGAGTCCCGGATGGACTACTACATTTCCGAAATTGCCAAATGTACATACCGCAAGTTTACCACCGGTTTTTTCTACGGCAGGCCGGATGAGACGGCTCAGATCTATGATGCCAGCACCTACATCAAGGAGTATACCTACATCGGAATTATCCAGGATATAGACCAGGATGGCTATCATAAGATTTATCAGAGGAACAAGTTCTCTGTCGGCGAGGAGATTGAGGTCATGGTTCCGGATGGAAGCAACAGGATTCTCCCTGTTCTTGAACTTCTGGATGAGAACCGGACGCCGGTGGAGTCGGCACCCCATCCTAAGCAGGAGATCTGGATCCGCTTTCCGGAAAGACTAAAGCCGGGCTGGCTGCTCAGAAGGAAAGAATAATAGCCCGTATATCCCGGGGAAGGCATTAGTCAGCATAAAAAGGGGCAGGAACATTGGCCATCCCATACCGCATATAGTATAAAGAATACGGTTTTCGGAGTTTGGCATGCAGTCCTTTGAAAAGCCTTTGCGTCCGGAGGAAGAAAAACAGTATTTGCAGATGTACAGAGCCGGTGACCTGTCAGCCCGGGATAAGCTGATCGAGCATAATCTGCGTCTGGTAGCCCATATAGTAAAAAAGTATCAATCCCCAGACCGGGACCAGGATGATCTGATATCCATCGGCACCATCGGTCTGATCAAGGCGGTAGGTACATTTGATGAAAAAAGAGGCGGCAGGCTGGCAACCTATGCGGCAAGATGTATCGATAATGAGCTGCTGATGATGCTGCGTCAGGAGAAGAAGCTGCTGCGGGAGGTTTCTCTGTACGAACCCATCGGCACGGACCAGGAGGGCAATCACATCAGCCTGATGGATATCCTCTGTACAGAAGAACCGGAGATTATCGAGCAGTATATATATAAGTATTATCTGAAAGGACTGGACCAGGCAGTGGATGCGCTGGGGCAGGGCCGAGACAGGGAGGTCATACTCATGAGATACGGACTGAAGGGCTACAGGCCTCATACACAGAAGGAAGTCGCCCTCATAATGGGTATCTCGAGGTCCTACGTCAGCAGGATCGAGAAAAGAGCCCTGAATAAGATTAGAGAGTGTTACGTATAAATAACTGAAAGGAGCACTATGCTGCACATATTTTATCCGGATGAATATCTGGATTCTGCCTATGATATACCATATGAGAGCTACTATGAGAAGGGATACCGGGGAATCCTTTTTGACATCGACAATACCCTGGTGCCCCATGATGCCCCGGCAGATGAGAGGGCAGTCGGGCTGTTTGCCCGCCTTCATGCCATAGGATTTAAAACCTGCCTGATTTCCAACAACAAGGAGCCCCGGGTAAAGTCCTTTGCCGATGCGGTGGGCTGCTATTATGTTTACAAGGCCGGCAAGCCTCTGGCTAAGGGATATCTTAAGGGGGTGGAGGAGATGGGCACCCAGGAACTGAGTACCCTGTTTGTGGGTGATCAGATATTTACAGATGTCTGGGGGGCTAAGAGAGCGGGAATCCGGGCTCTTCTGGTCGATCCCATTCACCCTAAGGAAGAGATTCAGATTGTGCTCAAGCGCTACCTTGAGAAAATTGTCATGTTTTTCTATCTCAGGGAGCAAAGGAAAAAAAGAGTTGAAAAACGGACACATTTATTATAGAATATTTAACAGAGAAAAGTACTTTACAGAGGAGGAATTCAGATATGATTTCTGCAGGCGATTTCAAGAATGGTCTGACCATCGAGATGGAAGGTAATGTATACCAGGTTATTGAGTTTCAGCATGTTAAGCCCGGGAAAGGTGCAGCCTTCGTAAGAACCAAGCTTAAGAACATCAAGAACGGCGGTGCCGTTGAGAAGAGCTTCCGTCCTACCGAGAAGTTCAACCAGGCTCGTATCGAGAGAACAGATATGCAGTACTTATATAATGATGGTGATTTGTTCTATTTCATGAATACAGAGACCTATGATCAGATTGGCCTTGGCGCTGATGTGATCGGCGATGCGCTTAAGTTTGTCCGCGAGAACGATGAGGTCAAGATGGTTTCCCATAACGGCGAGATCTTTGCTGTTGAGCCTCCTATGTTTGTTGAGCTTGAAGTGACAGAGTGTGAGCCTGGCGAGAAGGGCAATACGGCAACAGGTGCTACCAAGCCATGTACCGTGGAGACCGGCGCTGTGGTTTACGTACCGCTATTTGTTAACCTTGGCGACAGATTAAAGATCGATACAAGAACCGGAGAGTATCTTTCCAGAGTTTAAAGATTACCACAAGAACATGATCAGGCGAAAATCAATCTTTGGTTTTCGCCTTTGTGCGTGATAAGGCTCTCCCCTATCCGATATAGTTAACTGCAGGAGGTATTTATGAAAAAAGGGAAAATAGTTCAATATATCGTCGCGGTTGTTGTGGTTCTTGTCCTGCTCTGCGGAATCTTCACGATCCTCAGACGCCTGACCGGAACCTCTTCCACTGACACCATCAGCGGCAAGGAGAATAAGAAAAAGGCAGCGGAGGCCACCACCGAGAAGAAGGTGGATAACAGCAGGCCCATGACCAGCCTGACCATCACAGCCCCCCAGGGCTATATCCGGGTTGGAGAGACCATGCAGCTGGATATCAAGTACGAACCGGCGGATGCAAGCAACACCGACTTTAAGTGGACCACCAGCGGCGGAGATGATGAAGACCTGGTGGAGGTTTCTTCGGACGGCGTGCTGACACCGGCCGAGGACAGCGAGAAGAACACAGTCACAGTGACGGCGGAGGCCACCGATGGCTCAGGCCTGTCCCAGTCCTTCGAGCTGCGGATCCTGCCTGAGATTGATCCGTCAAAGCCCATGGTAGCCATTACATTTGATGACGGTCCTTATCCGGACACAACCAATGTCATGCTGGATGCCCTGGAGGAGAATTATGCCAAGGCAACCTTCTTCTGTCTGGGACAGAACGTGAATTACTATCCCGAGACTGTCCAGAGAGAGTATGACCTGGGCATGGAAGTGGGAACCCATACTTACAGCCATGTACAGCTTACCACCTTGTCTGCTTCTGCCCTGGACCAGGAGATATCCAAGGCAGTGGAGGCCAACAAGAGTGTGCTGGGCGTTGCCCCCACCCTCATGCGTCCGCCTTACGGATCAGCGGATAAGACGGTCCTTAACGCCGTGGGCAAATACGGCCTGTGCTGTATCAACTGGTCCCTGGACACCGAGGACTGGAAGACCAAGAATGCGGACGCTACCTACCAGATGGTCATGAAGGCCACGGACGGTGATGTGGTCCTGCTCCACGATATCCATGAGTACAATGTCGCCGCAGTGCAGAGATTCGTTCCCGACCTGATGGAGGAGGGCTTCCAGCTGGTTACCGTCTCCGAGCTCTATAAGTACAGAGGCGAAACCCTGGATCCGGGTACCATCCATTTCCGCACCGACCCCACCACGGAATCCTCCGGGGAGACGGCACCGGCAGGAGACGAGAGTCAGGCGACCACCGCATCGGATACGGAGCAGGAGATCGATGAAACAGACATTGAAGATGAATAGAAATGGTGACCTGAAAGCGGGCCGCTACCACAATGACTACAGTCCCCGCTATCAGGAACCCTATGATATCTACGAGAAAGCCCGCCGGCACATGAAGCAGATGAAAAAAGAAGATAAGAAAGCAAACGAGGGCAGCCCGCTTACATGAGGGCTGCTCTTTTCGTATCTGATTATTGAGAATTTCAAAATATGAATAAACGTATATAAGAATAACAGGCAGAAATGAATAAAAAAGTGAGATAATAGAAGAATAATAGAGATAAATAGAGATATAATATAATAATTACCGATTTACAGGGATTTGTCATTTGCATTTATCAGGGAAAAAACATATTATAGACGAAGTGATTAGCACTCGATATTGATGAGTGCTAACAAAACCCTAAAATAGATTTTGAATCAAACAGGTTTAATTTTACAGGAGGCATATGATTATGAAGTTAGTACCTTTAGCAGACAGAGTCGTATTAAAGCAGCTTGAGGCTGAGACCAAGACACAGTCCGGTATTATCCTTACAGGTTCTGCACAGGAGAAGCCGCAGGAAGCAGAAGTCGTAGCAGTCGGACCGGGAACCGAAGATGTGAAGATGGAAGTTGCTGTGGGTCAGAAAGTTATCTATTCCAAATATTCAGGAACCAATGTGAAGATGGAAGAGGAAGAGTACATCATCGTAAGACAGGGAGATATCCTGGCAATCGTTGAGTAATTATTGCTGTATCGACTGTATGCCGGATAAAAGGTATGTAGGATATATTTTATATAGAATAGAAGGCATGCAGATTCTAAATATGTAAGTTTTCAGGAGGTTTAATACAATGGCAAAACAGATTAAATATGGCGTAGACGCCAGAAAAGCATTAGAAGCAGGCGTAAATCAGCTGGCAGATACCGTAAGGGTTACTTTAGGACCTAAAGGACGTAATGTTGTTCTTGACAAAAGCTATGGCACACCGCTGATCACGAATGACGGTGTTACCATCGCCAAAGATATTGAGCTGGAAGATGGATTTGAGAACATGGGTGCTCAGATCGTGAAGGAAGTTGCAACCAAGACCAACGATGTTGCCGGTGATGGTACCACAACAGCCACAGTTCTGGCCCAGGCTATGATCAATGCAGGGATGAAGAATCTTGCAGCAGGTGCTAACCCCATCATCTTAAGAAAGGGTATGAAGAAGGCCACAGATGTTGCCGTAGAGGCTATCAGCGGAATGAGCCGTCAGGTTGGTGGTAAGGAGCAGATCGCAAAGGTTGCTTCCATCTCCGCAGGTGATGAAGAGGTTGGCGTTTTAGTAGCAGATGCTATGGATAAGGTATCCAAGGATGGCGTTATCACTATCGAGGAGTCCAGAACCATGCAGACAGAGCTCGACCTGGTAGAAGGTATGCAGTTTGACCGTGGTTATATTTCCGCTTACATGGCTACCGATATGGAGAAGATGGTAGCAGAGCTGGATGATCCCTATATCCTCATCACAGATAAGAAGATCAGCAATATCCAGGAGCTTCTTCCTCTGCTGGAGCAGATCGTTCAGAGCGGCGCAAAGCTTCTCATCATCGCTGAGGACATCGAAGGCGAAGCCCTCACCACACTGATCGTCAACAAGTTAAGAGGAACCTTCTCCGTAGTTGGCGTAAAGGCTCCGGGCTATGGTGACAGAAGAAAGGCCATGCTTGAGGATATCGCTATCCTTACAGGCGGAACCGTAATTTCCGAGGAAGTTGGCTTTGAGCTTAAGGATGCAACCATGGATATGCTTGGCCGTGCCAAGTCCGTAAAGGTTGAGAAGGAGAACACAGTCATCGTTGATGGTGCAGGTGCCAAGGATGCCATCCAGGGCAGAATCGGCCAGATCAAGATGCAGCTTGAGAACACCACATCCGAGTTTGATAAAGAAAAATTACAGGAAAGACTTGCCAAGCTGGCAGGCGGCGTTGCAGTGATCCGTGTGGGTGCAGCAACCGAGACAGAGATGAAGGAAGCAAAGCTTCGTCTTGAAGATGCCCTGGCAGCTACCAGAGCAGCTGTTGAGGAAGGTATCATTGCAGGCGGCGGATCCGCATACATCCATGCAGCCAAGAAGGTTGCTGAGGCTACCGCAGATTTCTCCGGAGACGAGAAGACAGGTGCCCAGATCGTTCTGAAGGCCCTTGAAGCTCCTCTTTATCATATCGCTGTCAATGCAGGTCTGGAAGGCTCCGTCATCATCAATAAGGTTGCTGAAAGTGCAGAGGGCGTTGGCTTCGATGTACTGACAGAAAGCTATGTAGATATGATTGACAATGGTATCATTGATCCTACCAAAGTAACCAGAAGTGCTCTGCAGAATGCAACAAGTGTGGCATCTACACTGCTCACCACAGAATCTGTCGTAGCAGAAATCAAGGAAGACAATCCAATGCCTCCGATGCCGGCAGGCGGAATGGGCGGAATGATGTAATTCCATATAAGAAATGATTAAAAAGCTCCCGGATACAGAAGAGATTCTCTGTCCGGGAGCTTTTATCATCAGGTCGTTGCTTTTTAGGCTGAAGTAGGGTATGATGTATCTATTCAGCATCAGGAAAAATGGGATCCTGAGTAGTACCATAGAATAATCTAAAGAGGGGGATTTATATGATCGTAAAACAGGTGACGGCCCGTGTTGAGAATAAAGAAGGCAAATTAAGAGAAGTCATGGATATCCTTGACCAGGAGAATATTGAGGTGGAGGCCATCAGCATGGCAGATACGGTAACCCGGCTGATCGTGGCAGACCCTGAAGGTGTTGCCACTATATTAAAGCGGCACGGATATCCCGTGGAGCTGACGGATGTCATCCGGGTCAGGATTCCTTCCGATTCAGGAGCTCTGGCAAGGATGCTGGTGGCCATAGCCAATGCCAATATCAACCTGGAGTACATGTATGCATTTGCCACGGAAGAAGGAAGCCAGATGATCTTCTACCCGTCGGATGTAGCCAGGACAGAGGAGATTCTTGCGGACCTGTCCATGTAGTATTTATCAGATAGGAGAAGACTCCCTCCTCTCTAGGGGGAGAAAGAATTAATTAATGAAAGGATAGCAGATGGTGAAAAAAACTGCCCTTATCCTGCTGCTTTTTGCCCTGCTCATGCTTGACGGCTGCGGTTTAAGCCGGGGAAAGGATGTTCTTGCCTCGGCGGATGTGATCAGCAGCAAGGCGGAACTGATTAAAAAGGTGGAGCAGGGATTATCAGAAGGTCAGACGGAGATTTCCTTTGAGACAAAGGAGATCGGGAAAGAAGATCTGGAATATCTGAACAAAGAGCATGACGGATTCTACGGATGCGTAACCGGATATAAGATACGGACCGTAGAGCTGCTGAAGCGTTCCTACATTACTCTCTACTGTGAGATATATGACAATTATTACGTGGAGAGAGCAATACTTAAGGGAGAACCAATACCGGAAGACAGGAAAGATGCAGCCAGGCTGCTTCAAGCATGCAGGAAGCTTCTTCCTGAAATCGGCGGCAAAAAGACAAGTCCTTACCGTAAGGAGAAGAGAATACACGATTATCTTGTCAAGCATGTGGAGTATGGATATCCGGACGGGGATGAGTCGGAAGATTCGCCGGCCTACTCCTCCTTAGGCGCATTGGTGGAAGGAAAGGCTGTCTGCAACGGATATGCCCAGGCCATGAAGCTCCTCTGTGATCTGACCGATGTGGAGTGCCGGATGATATCCGGAAAGGCAGATGGGGAAAACCACGCCTGGAACCTGGTTAAGCTCGGCGGGTCCTGGTACCATGTGGATGTCACCTGGGATGACCCGGCTCCCGATAATCCCGACCGGATCCTCTACCAATACTTCAACGAGGATGACAGCCTGATGGCCATGGATCATTCCTGGGATGAGGATGCATACCAGGAGGCCCTCGGAGGAGATTATAATTACTTTGCCATAAATGAACTGGCATGCGATGATTTCGACGAATTTACCAAAGCCTGTATGGAGATTTTCAGTGAGGAAAGCCCGGATCATTTTCAGGTACAGGTGAAGGATTACAGTAAAGAAGCTTATTCCGAGTCCGCCCTGCAGTTTCTCTTTCCCCTGAGCGGAGCTGAATCACTGAATATGCAGGCAATCGGAAAAGAGCCCTGGGTGACCCTGTATTTTAATCTGGCTTATGAGTAGTTAAATTTATAGATATACACAGAAAGGATAAAATAACATAAATGAACAAACAGGAATTTTTTGCGGAGCTTGAGGAGTGCCTCCAGGGTGAGGTATCTGATCGGGAGTTTGCCGAATCCATCGCCTATTACAGAGATTATTTCCGTGATCAGGAGGCTGCAGGAAGAAGTGACGAGGAGATTCTTACAGAGCTTGGAGGCGCCCGCTACATTGCCCGGTCCATCATCGATGCTCATGGATTGGAGGAAGAGGCAGCCCATGAAAGCGGGATCGGCAGGAGAGATGCCTATGAGGAATATGCCAGAAGAGATACCGTATTTGGCGATACATTTGACAGAACCCATGAAGAAATTGTGGGAGAACCCGAATCCGGCCCGGTTGATCATGCCCTGGGTCAGCTAGGGCGGATCCTTGTACTTATCGCAGTCCTCCTGCTTGTGGGTATGGTTGTGCGGATTTTGCTGCCGGTGATCCTGATTGTGATCGCGGCTGTTATGATTATGAATCTGTTTCGGAATATGCGCTGAAAAAAATCAAAAAACAATTGACAAAACTCAAACTCCTATAGTATAATATCGTCTGTTGAGTGATGTGGGATCTTAGCTCAGCTGGGAGAGCATCTGCCTTACAAGCAGAGGGTCACAGGTTCGAGCCCTGTAGGTCCCACTTTCATTTTAACATTTATGGCGGGATAGCTCAGTTGGCTAGAGCACACGGTTCATACCCGTGGTGTCGCTGGTTCAAATCCAGTTCCCGCTATTTTTTTATACCCAAAAAGCCTGTTTTGGACACGGAGGAGGACTAGGATGAGAATAGGCAGCGGATATGATGTACACCGGCTGGTGGAAGATAGAAAGCTGATTCTAGGCGGAGTGGAGATTCCCTATGAGAAGGGACTGCTGGGACATTCCGATGCGGATGTGCTGGTCCATGCCATCATGGATGCTCTGCTCGGCGCAGCGGCCCTCGGGGACATAGGACAGCATTTTCCGGATACGGACCCGGCCTATAAGGGGGCGGACAGCATGGAGCTTTTATCCCATGTGAGAGGTCTCCTGGAGGAAAGGGGATATTTTATCGAGAATATCGACTCTACCATCATCGCCCAGAGACCGAAACTGGCCCCCTATATCCCAATCATGAAGGAGAATATTGCAGGAGTTTTAGGCATATCTCCCGGCCAGGTGAATGTGAAGGCCACCACGGAGGAGGGCCTGGGCTTTACCGGGGAGGGCCTTGGTATGGCAGCAAGTGCGGTCTGCCTGCTCTCTGAGATCCAGAACTACGTTGGAGCGGATGTGTTGATTGGGGGGGCTGCCGGCTGTGTGGGCTGCGGTGGATGTCCTATGCGGCAAGGTGACTGATAGAACCTGCAGTGCATCGTTGATGCCTAAGAGTGCAAAGGAAATCATCAAATGGTGCTGGGCAACTCATTTGGAATCATCTTGACAAATCGGCAAAACTGTCGGATGATGTAAGACAGTGATTTAACCTGTCTGATGCAGGAAAAGCTAACGCTTATAAAGGAGGATTATTTTAGTATGAAACTCTATAATACTTTAACCAAGCAGAAGGAAGAATTTGTGCCGGTTCATGAAGGCAAGGTGGGCATGTATGTCTGCGGACCGACTGTATATAACTATATCCACATCGGTAATGCCAGACCCATGGTGGTTTTTGATACTGTGCGCCGGTACTTTGAGTATAAAGGCTATGATGTGAATTACGTATCCAACTTTACGGATGTGGATGACAAGATCATCAAGAAGGCCAACGAGGAAGGCGTTTCCGCTTCCGAAATCTCCGAGAGATTCATCGAGGAGTGCAAGAAGGATATGGCAGGGCTTAATGTGAAGCCGGCCACCGTCCACCCCAAGGCTACGGAGGAGATTGACGGCATGATCGTCATGATCCAGAACCTGATCGACAAGGGCTATGCCTATGAGAAGGATGGAACCGTCTATTTCCGCACCAGGAAGTTTGAACATTACGGCCAGCTGTCCAAGAAGAACCTGGACGACATGAGGGCAGGAGCCCGCATCGCCGTCAGCGATGAGAAGGAGGATTCCATGGACTTTGTTCTCTGGAAGCCTAAGAAAGAAGGAGAACCCTCCTGGCCGTCACCCTGGGGAGACGGACGCCCGGGCTGGCATATCGAGTGCTCCGAGATGTCCAAGAAATATATCGGCACCACCATCGACATACACGCCGGCGGTGAGGACCTGATCTTCCCTCATCATGAGAACGAGATCGCCCAGAGTGAGGCGGCAAATGATGAACCCTTCGCCAAGTACTGGATGCATAATGCATTTTTGAATATTGACAATAAGAAAATGTCAAAATCAGCCGGAAACTTTTTCACGGTCCGTGAGATCAGCGAGAAGTATCCCCTGCAGATCATTCGCTTCTTTATGCTGAGCGCCCACTACAGAAGTCCGCTGAATTTCTCCGATACCCTGGTGGAGGCAGCGAAGAACGGTCTTGAGAGGATCCTCACGGCAGTGGATAATCTTCGTGAACTGAAAAAGACTGCCCAGGGCAGCCTTACAGAATCAGATCAGAAGAATATGGAGGAGGCCGGGGCGCTGGTTAGTAAGTTTGAGGAGTCCATGGAGGATGACTTTAACACAGCCGATGCTATCTCAGCCATCTTTGAGCTTGTCAAGCTTTCCAATGTCACAGCAGCAAAAGGTTCTCTGGAATATGTTGATTACCTTTACGATACCATCACAAAGCTCTGCGATATCCTGGGCATCGTGACAGACAAGGAGGAAGACCTTCTTGATGCGGATATCGAGGCACTGATCGAGGAACGCCAGGCAGCCAGAAAGGCGAAAAACTTTGCCAGAGCAGATGAGATCAGGGATATGCTGGCCGAAAAGGGCATTATTCTGGAAGACACCAGGGCCGGCGTCAAGTGGAAGAGGGCATAAGGGCTGCATGAATCAGAGATTTGTACTCAGCGAAGACCAGCTTAAGACCTACTCCCCCCTGTCCTTCGCCTATATCGGAGATGCCGTCTATGAGCTCATCATCCGGACAGTCATCGTGACAAGGGGCAATACCAGACCCGGCCGCTATCATAAGGAGGCCATCTCCTATGTCAATGCTGCCGCCCAGGCTGACCTGATCAAAAAGATCAAGCCGGCCTTAAGCCAGGAGGAGCTTGCCATCTTCCGCCGGGGCTGCAATGCCAAGCCGGCCACCACGGCAAAGAACCAGACCAGGCATGATTACCGGATCGCCACCGGCTTTGAAGCCCTGGTGGGCTATCTGTACTTGCGCGGCAGAACAGACCGGATACTGGAGCTTGTGGAGCTGGGGCTTAAGGATGAGTGAAGACGACTATACTTTATACAAGGAGACCCCATGTCATACGAAGAAACAACCATAATCGGCCGGAATCCGGTTCTGGAAGCCTACCGTTCCGGCAAAACCATAGATAAACTGTTCATCCTGGACGGATGCCAGGACGGACCCATCAAGTCCATCTTAAGGGAGAGCAGGAAGCAGGATACCCTGGTTCGCTACGTCTCCCGGGAGAAGCTGGACTCTCTGTCTGACCATGGAAAGCATCAGGGTGTTGTGGCTGTGGCAGCAGCTTATGAATACGCAGATGTGGAAGACCTCTTCAAGAAGGCGGAAGAGAAGGGAGAGGATCCCTTCTTTATCCTCTGTGATGAGATCGAAGACCCCCATAATCTGGGTGCCATCCTCCGTACGGCCAACCTGGCCGGAGCTCATGGCCTGATCATTCCCAAACGGAGAGCTGTGGGCCTTACCGGCACTGTTGCCAAGGTATCGGCAGGCGCCATCCACTACACTCCGGTTGCCCGGGTGACTAACCTGGGCCGGACCATTGACGAGCTGAAAAAGCGGGGCATGTGGTTTGTCTGCGGAGACATGGACGGGGAGAGGATGTATGATGTGAACCTGACCGGTCCTATCGGCCTGGTCATCGGCAATGAGGGCAGCGGGGTGAGCCGCCTTATCAGGGAGAAATGTGATTATATCGCCTCCATTCCCATGAAGGGAGATATCGACTCCCTGAATGCCTCCGTGGCAGCCGGTGTGCTGGCCTTTGAGATTGTGAGGCAGAGAAATAATAAGAACAGATAAAGAAAGGCAGCGGTCTGACCGCTGCCTTATTTTAAAATATTGTCTTCTTGTAATCATTCACATCCTTGCCCTGGTGGATCTGCAGGAATCCCACAAGCTTCTGAATCTCGGGATCATACTGCTCTAAGTACAGATGAATCTGGTGAATCCGGATCAGGTTGTTGCGGAAGTAAACCGGAATCTTACCATAGTCCGGGAGGGTCCGAAGAAGATGGTCCCCCATGATATGGTGTTCATCAAATAACTTCTGGACATCCCTGGTAAAGTTTATGCATCGCTCTTTTTCTTCCTCCGTCTCCATGGCGGCGAGGATCAGGCCGTTCTTCTGCTGGGCCGCGAAGGACTGGAGCTTTTTAATAGAAACCTTATGGCGAAGCAGGGTCAGCTTCAGGTAGCGGAACCAGGTATTGCGGAACTTGATATAGTAATCTCCCACACCCCCGTCGTAGGCATCCACACCCTTGCAGAAGTTAAAGTTCCTTCGCATGTAATTATAATCAAAGAGAATATTCTGAATCAGATAACTGATAAAGTAACCTGCCCGGTATAGGAGAGAAGTGTACTTGTGGTAGTACATATACTCATCATAATTCACATGGAGGGCGTTGATCCTGTGGTGGCGGACCCAGGACCGGATGATCACAAACATCAGGATCAGGAACAGGATGATCGCCAGCCCGGCCCGGTAGTAGAACACATAAGGTCCGGTCATGAAGGCGGATCTTGAAAACCCGTAGACAGCCACGGCAATGGCGGCAAGGGCTGTGATAAACATCTCAAACATAATCTCATCTCCCAGTATGTATTATATATAGTGGTAACTGCCCGTCCGGAAAACTTTAGTTTTCGTCAGGGTGTCCAAGCTTCCAGGACTTCATATAGTCAGCAACAGCGGACTCACCCTCCACTTCGATGTTAAGACCGTGCTGCTGCAGCATGGCGTTAAGGCCTTCTGTGACATTGCCATCCTTAATCAGCTGCCTGGGGTCTGCCTTGGTCGGAGCGGCAGAAACCTTTCTGGTCACGGATATGGTATAATCGTAATGGCTGCTATGCCCCTTCTCTTCAAATGTCCGGCTTCCATCTTCCTGCTCCTTAAACTGCGGATTCTTGATCTCAAAGAGAAGGAAGAAGGCGCTGCGCTGGTTCTGCAGAATGATGTGGTCATTCTTAATCACATCCCCGGACTGCTTTTTCAGGTAATTGTACTTTACGCGAAAGTCAAAATGGATATCAAAGGCATGATTCTCATAATCTCCGTCAAAGATGGCATAATCAAGCTTGCCGATTCTCTGCATTCGGGGCATAAGCCCTGTCTGGAATGTGGTGCATTCTGATGACTCGTGGATTGCTGTTGCCACTAAAGTTCACCTCCTGTGTAGTTTTCCTGTATATTAAAGACTGTCGGCATCCTGCCGCAGTTACTCTTAAAATATCATAAATCCTCCCTTTTATCAATGATGAATAAAAATATAATTAGGATAAGAAATAGTACAAATCAGAAAAATGCTAATAATATAATCCTAAAAGAATCCACGAAAAATACAAAGAATATACAGTGTCCAAATATGAATAAAATCTCTGTTAATTAATTACTTGTACTATCTGCAGGCAGAGTGCGGAATAATACGATTAATTAAATTGGATATTTCAATTGACGAAATGTGCCATTTGTGCATCAGATTCAAACAGATGGATGTAAAAAATTCTTGCATCTGATAACAATTTGTTCCTTTTTAAAAAAGGGAATTCGTTGTTTTTACAAAAAAATATCACCCTCTTGACGTTTTTTTGTACATTTGCCCAGATTAATGTAAATGTTTTCCAAAGGATTATTGCCAAACATCTGATTGGATATTCCTAACGCAATTTCTTTCGTGCAAGTATAATGGTAAACAGATGAATACTCAGTTATGGTTGATTTACAGGTTGGGTAATGGGAATGGGGACATTCCCGTCTGAGTCATCATCTCTCAAAACATTTTAATTGCACATCAACTCTCATAAAGATCATTGATGTGCCATCTATTAAGGAGGAAAATGTAATGATAGCAAAAGGGTTTACAGAGCCAACCGCACGTATTAAAGCTTTAAAGGCAGAAGTTGTTAATGCTGTACCAGAAGTAGAACCGTATAGAGCCGTCCTGATTACAGAGTCTTACAAAGAGACAGAGGGTCAGCCTGCTGTAATGAGAAGAGCAAAAGCTAACGAGAAGATCTTCAACAATCTTCCTGTAGTTATCCGTGACAACGAGCTTATCGTTGGTGCTCTTTCCGTTAAGCCACGTTCCACAAACCTTTGTCCTGAGTTCTCTTTCGACTGGGTAGAGAAAGAGTTCAAGACCATGGCTACACGTATGTGTGACCCATTCGTAATCACAGAAGAAACAGCAGACATCCTTCACGAAGTATTCAAATACTGGAAGGGCAAAACCACTAGTGAATTAGCTACATCCTACATGAGCCAGGAAGCTCTTGACTGCCAGGCTGGCGGCGTTTTCACAGTTGGTAACTACTACTTTGGTGGTATCGGACATGTTTGCGTAGACTACGGCAAGGTTCTTAACAAAGGTTTCAAGGGCGTTATCGCTGAAGTTGTTGAAGCTATGGGCAAGCTCGATCGTAATGATCCTGACTACTTACAGAAGAGAACATTCTACGAAGCAGTTATCATCTCCTACAATGCAGCTATCAACTTTGCTAAGAGATACAGCAAGAAAGCAGCTGAGATGGCAGCTACCTGCACAGATCCTGTAAGAAAAGCTGAATTACTTCAGATTTCCAAGAACTGTGACCGCGTTCCGGAAAATGGAGCTACAAACTTCTATGAGGCTTGTCAGGCATTCTGGTTCGTTCAGGCATTAGTTCAGATCGAAGCTAATGGACATTCCATTTCTCCAGGACGTTTTGATACATATATGTGGCCATTCCTTGAGGCAGACAAGAACATTTCCACAGAGTTTGCTCAGGAACTGATCGACTGTATCTTCGTATTACTGAACCATGTAAACAAGACCCGTGATGACGTTTCCGATCAGGCATTCGCTGGATACGCTGTATTCCAGAACTTCGGTGTTGGTGGACAGACAGAAGACGGTCTTGATATTACAAACCCGATTTCCTATATGTGTATGAACGCAGCAGCTCACGTTAGACTGCCCGCTCCTTCCTTCTCCGTACGTATTCACAACCAGACTCCTGACGAGTTCTTACTTAGAGCTTGTGAGCTGGCTAGATTAGGTATGGGTGTTCCTGCATTCTACAATGATGAGGCTATTATCCCTGCTCTTTGCAACAGAGGATTAACTCTTGCAGATGCTCGTAACTACTGTATCATCGGTTGTGTAGAGCCACAGTGCCCGCACAAGACAGAAGGTTGGCATGACTCCGCATTCTTCAATGTAGCTAAGGTATTCGATATTGCTATCCATGGTGGAAAGAACCGTGATGGCAAGCAGTTAGGACCGGTTTGCAAGACTATGCCAGAATGGACATCCATGGATGACGTTTACGGCGCACTTCAGACCCAGATTGAGTACTTCGTTGAGAAGCTGGTTGAGTCCGACAATGCTGTAGATATCGCTCATGCACAGCGTGCTCCTCTGCCATTCATGTCCGCACTGGTTGATGACTGTATCGCAAGAGGTAAGACCGTTATGGAAGGTGGAGCTATCTACAACTTCACTGGCCCGCAGGCATTCGGTAACATCGATACTGGTGATGCTATCTACTGTATCCAGAAGCATGTATTTGAGGACAAAGACCTCACAATGCAGCAGATTTATGAAGCTATGGAGAACAACTTCGGTGCAGAACTCGGCGCTGGCTGCTATGATGGCCCGTTCGTAGTTATGTCCGCTCCGCCGGAAGACGCTGCAGCAGCTGTTACTAACAGAACAAGCAACGTTTCCACAACAGATGATATGGAAGCTATCATCAACGCAGTAGTTCAGAAGATCCTTGCTGAGAAGGGTGCTACATCCAGCATCTCCGCTGGCAGAGTTGGAACTTCCAGCCATGCAATCAGCGATGCTAAGAGAGCTGAGTATGACAGAATCCGTCAGATCCTCGATGCTACACCATGCTTCGGTAACGATATTGACGAAGTTGACTTCTGTGCACGTAAGGCAACCCAGATCTACTCTCATGAGGTAGAGAAATATAAGAACCCGCGTGGCGGCCAGTATCAGGCTGGATGCTACCCGGTATCCGCTAACGTACTCTTTGGTAAAGATGTACAGGCTCTTCCGGATGGACGTTACTCCAACGCTCCTCTGGCTGATGGTGTTTCCCCACGTCAGGGTCATGACGTTAAGGGCCCGACAGCTGCAGGTAACTCCGTAGCTAAGCTCGACCAGCTGAACATCTCCAATGGTACACTTTACAACCAGAAGTTCTTACCATCCGCAGTAGCAGGTGATCAGGGACTTATGAACTTCGCAGCAGTTGTACGTAACTACTTCGATAAGAAGGGTATGCATGTACAGTTCAACGTTATCGATAAAGAGACTCTGCTTGATGCTCAGGCACATCCGGAGAACTACAAAGACCTCGTTGTTCGTGTAGCTGGATACTCCGCTCATTGGACCGTACTTGCTAAGGAAGTTCAGGATGACATCATTGCACGTACAGAGCAGTCCTTCTAATTAATAGTATATTAATTAATTGAATTACAGACATGCCCCACCTTTTGGTGGGGCTAGTCTTGGATTGTAAATCAGTTTTTGGATTAATCTTTCCATGCCTGCATGGAAGCTTATCTGAATACTGATCTGCACTCATCGGACTGGAGGAAGTGTATATGGAAAATATGGAACCTTACAGTGACGTTAACGTGAAGGGTCTCGTGTATAATATGCAGAGATTCTCCGTGAACGACGGACCGGGAGTTCGAACCATCGTATTCCTGAACGGATGTCCACTCCGCTGTAAATGGTGCTGCAATCCTGAGTCACAGGAATTGAAACCCGTAGTTATGTTCAAGGAGCAGAACTGCGTGGGGTGCGGCAATTGTGAGGTTGTGTGTCCAACAGGCGCTTCTAACTTATTCTTTCCAGGTAAGATTGATCACAGCAAGTGTATCTGCTGCGGTAAGTGTGTAGATGTATGTTATCATAAAGCCCTCGAGATGTCAGGTAAATGGATGACAGTCGAGGAGGTCATGATCGAATTATACAAGGATCGTACCATATACAGAAGATCCGGAGGCGGTATCACCGTATCAGGCGGGGAAGCCCTGGTACAGCACAAGTTCCTTGCAGAACTCTTAAAGACCTGCAGGTCCGTTGGCTGGACCACTGCAATTGAGACAACAGGACTTGCTTCTGAAGCAGTTCTGGATGAAATCATCCCTCTGCTTGACTATGTTATGATGGATATCAAGCATATCGATTCTGATATCCATAAGGAATTCACCGGCGTTGGCAATGAGCAGATTCTTAAGAATGCCTTATATATCTCTCATCTGGCAAAGAAGATGGTGATTCGTGTTCCCGTTATCCCGGGCTTCAATGCTGACAAGAAAACCATCAAAGGCATCGCAGCATTTACCAGCTTCCTTCATAATGTTGACGAGCTTCATCTGCTTCCGTACCATGATCTTGGATCAAACAAGTACGGTATGATGGGCAAGGATTATGAGATGGCTGGTACAGTGTCTCCGGCTGCCGAGTACATGGAAGAGTTAAAAGCGATAGTAGAAGAGGAAGGCCTCACCTGTAAGATTGGAGGATGATAGTATGGGCAAGTACTACTTACTGACATCCGAATCTGTTACAGAGGGACATCCTGATAAATTATGTGATATTGTTTCTGACACCCTGTTAGATGCTTATCTCGAGCAGGATCCGCAGTCTCATGTAGCCATGGAGACAGTGGCATCCAAGAACATGATTTTCTTATCCGGCGAAGTAACCTCCAAAGCCAAGCTGGATATTGTGAAGAAGGTTCGGGAAGCTGTTTTAGAGATAGGCTATGACGGGAAAGAGAAGGGACTGGACGGTAACAATTGCCTTGTCCTTACCAATGTTATCTCCCAGTCACCGGATATAGCCCAGGGTGTTAACCAGACCGACGGTTTGATCGGAGCTGGTGACCAGGGCATGATGTATGGATATGCCTGTGATGATACGGAAGAGTATATGCCTCTTTCCATCTCATTGGCACATAAGCTGACTAAGAGACTTACCTATGTGAGAAAGAGTGGGATCTTACCCTATCTCTATCCCGATGGAAAGTCCCAGGTGACCGTAGCTTATGACGATAACGGCAACGTAGTCGGTATCCAGACAGTGGTTATCTCCACTCAGCACAGTGCGGATGTTGATATTGAGCAGCTTCGGGCTGATGTAAAGAGAGAGGTAATCGATGCGGTCATCGATGGAAAAGATATGCTTCCGGATGTGAAGATTCACATCAATCCCACCGGACGCTTCGTTGTAGGCGGACCGGAAGGAGATACCGGACTTACCGGACGGAAGATTATCGTAGATACCTATGGTGGAATTGCAAGACATGGCGGAGGAGCCTTCTCCGGCAAAGATCCGACCAAGGTGGACCGTTCTGCAGCCTACATGGCCAGATATGCAGCTGTCAATGTTGTCGCTGCAGGTCTTTGCAGAAAGTGTGAAGTGAACCTCGCCTATGCGATTGGAGTTCCAGATCCGGTATCAGTGAAAATTGACACTTTTGGAACCGAAGAAATTCCAAAAGCTATCATAGAGCAAATCGTAGAAGAAGTATTCGACTTCAGCGTTGCCGGTATTATAAATAACCTCTCTCTCACATCTGTTACTTATAAACCGGTTGCTGCATACGGACACTTCGGCAGGCCTGAACTTGATCTTCCCTGGGAAAGGACAGATAAGGTTGATGCCCTGCAAAAGAAAGCAATCTCATATATCGCTGATGCAATTATCTCAGCGGGATGAGATACAGCGATGTGAATATTCCGGTTCACTATCGTTGATTACAATCTAATAAAACGTTTGATTATCTGATCGGTCTCAACACTCTCACAATTCGATATATAATCAAATGGAACCTGATCCATAGGAGAGGAAGCTTGCTTCCTCTCCTTATTGTATAAGTCCGGCCTACGTTCCGGACTTATACAATATTACCGCACCATTGTACAGATATTTCCACATTATTGGTGCCATATCTTGCTGTTAAAGATAATATCTTGTCTTATATTGATTTTTACAAAAGTGATAAATCTAATCCCTTTCTCAAGAGATGAAGGGGATTTTTTTGTTGGAGAAAAAACAAAATAAAATTCAAAATTATTTCATTGTACACCAAGAATATATCAAAATATTGGATAATATCACAAAAAATAAGATTCAAATAAAATCAATTAATGGTAAAATAACAGTAGCAGAAAATCCAAGCAAAATTATTCCACGTATTTATTTTGTTTTTGGATGATAAATTTATGCTGATTTTAGAAAAAGAGGTAATATGAATGAACGAAAAAGACAGAATCACAATCGGAAAGGATAAGGAGGTCAGTCTTCTTGGAATATTCGGCATTGAAGCTCTCGAATCATTGATAGGAAGACTATCCGATGCAACAGATTTTTCTTTTTCGGTTATCGATTATCGAGGTCAGAATATTACGGAAGGCATTATCTGTAACGAGTACTGCAGACTTCATAAGGATTCAAGAGAATGCATGGAGTGCCAGATGAATGCGGCATTTGCTGCGGCCAAAGCTGCCATTAAGTGCTGTCCCTTCCTTTTTACCTGCCCCCAGGGCTTAGTCAGTGTTGCGGTACCTATTATTGTGAACGAACAGTATCTTGGAGCAGTTGTCGGCGGAAGAGTTCGCTGTGATGATGAGCTTCCGGATCAGGCAGAGTTTGGAAGATCCATGAAGGATGATTATACGGAGGAGGACGAGTTATATCAGAAGATTCCTCTCTTTACCCGCAGGAAGATCGAAGCCATCGGTGATCTCATGTTTTTAATGCTGCAGGAGATGGGTGATAAGGAAACTTATGGATTAAAGCTGTCCTCAGCTGAAGCTTCGGAAAAGCAGCTTAAGGATATGCAGCAATGGAATCTTGCACTGCAGTCTGAGATGAAGGAGAAGGAACTGGCTCAGCTGAAAGCCCGGCTTCATCCCCAGTTCATGCTTAATATGTTTACCACCATATCTAATTTTGCTGTCCTGGAGGATGCGGTTAAAACCCAGGAAATCATTGTGGATTCCGCCTCCATTATCCGCTATTATCTGGATGAGAGCAGAGAACTTGTGACCATGGAGTCTGAGATGGAGCAGTTGGACAAGTATCTGTCCATCCTGAGATCAAAGTATGAGAATATATTCAACTACCATATTCAGATGCAGGAAGGAGTAAAGGGAGCTAAGTTTCCTGTACTCACCTTATTCCCCCTGGTGGGATATGTCATAGACTTTGGGGTTTTCTCCAATGGTTTTAAGGGAACCTTATATGTTGATGCGGACGTAAGCGGAGATATGTGCTTTGTCACTATCCAGATGGAGAATCAGAACCGGTCCGGTCATGCCAGGGCAGAGATTCCCGGCACCATCATGGATGAGAGAATTGTAAAAGAACAGATTGAAAACAACAGAAAGAGATTGGACTACGTCTTTGGAGACAATTACAATCTGGCCATGAAGGAAGACCTGGTAACCTTGAGATTTCCCAGGATTACCGGTAATTAAGGGGGTGAATTAACATGGTAAGTGTTATGCTGATCGATCAGGAGTATTTGTTCCAGAAAGCTTTTCGCAAGATGCTTGATGGAATTGATGACTGTAATCTTGTTGGAGTGGCCCAGACGGGTGAGGAAGCACTTGATATGGTGAATTCACATCATCCCCAGGTAGTATTTGCCGATGTTGTTCTTGGCAAGGAGAACGGTATCTCCCTGTGCCGCAGAATCAAGGAACTTTTTCCCTCCACCCTGGTCTATATTCTCACCAACTATTGCAATCTCAATCTGATCAAGAACTGGATGATGGCGGGACTTGACCAATATTTGCTCAAGCCTGTATCCAAGAGTAAAATCGCATCATTGATCTTCGAGAATCATCATGTGATTGAAGATCAGAGAGATGAGTACTCGGTTGAGCTCTTCCAGGCCATCGATAAGAGGGATTATAAGGAAGCCTACGATGCAGCCAGAGTTCTGACAGACCACATCTTCGAGAGAGAAGATGCCTCTGAGCGTAAAGACAAGCTGGAAGGAATTGCCTCAGGGCTAATGTATATGGTACCTGGCATGGACAGGACTCAGATGAATTATTATCTGCAGAAATATGAGCTTACCCCCAAGATCCTTTCCAGATCAACCTTATCCTACTGCTGGCTGATACAGTTCATCACGGAAGTATTCCGGCAGCTCTGTGTACTCAAGTACACCCATATGAATCAGGCTTTGCAATACATAGAAAGTCACAAGAATTACGAGATTTCCATCACGGAGTTAGCCGATCAGGCTGGTATCAGCAGCGGTTATCTGAGCCGGATTTTCAAGAAGTACTATCACATCAGCGTGGTGGACTACATTCACCTGCGCAAGCTTCATATGGCCAAGCAGTACATGGTATCCAGCGAGATGAATATCTCTGATATCTCCTTCCTGCTGGGTTACAGTGAGGCAGGTTACTTCTGCAAGATATTCAAGAAATATGAGGGGCAGACGCCGTCAGCCTTTATGAACCAGTATATTAAGAATCGATAGAAGAGTATTAAAACAGATGAAATAAAAAGGCAGATCAGTTTATCTCCAAGCTTCGTTCCGCTTCGGAAAGATATTCTGATCTGCCTTTTTTTATCTCTCCAGCCAGGGGTTGGAGTAGCGAATCGCTTCATCCTGGGCGTGAGCCAGGAGATAAGGTGCATGATCTAACAGGAAATCACTCGGGCAATCGGTAAGTTTTTCTTTCTTAAGAAGCATGATGGCCTTCTTACAGAGAGATTCAACCACAAAGATTGCATACTTGGGTTTTTCCTCGAAAGAATTCAATACCAGATTGTTAAGCTCCCTGTGGGCCAGCTGTCCGAAGAGGGGCAGCTTTTTCAGTCCTTCATGTTCCCACTTGTAGTAGGGCTTGTAAGTCCTGTTAATCAGGTATACAAAGGAGATAAAATGCTGCACGAATTCATTCAGGGCCAGGCTGGCAGCAACATACTGCTGACGCTGCAGAGATCTTGGGAAATTGTACTGTCCGCTCTGGGCGATCTGAGTACATTCATAAGCCAGTCTCTTCAGTCGTACATCATCGGGATAATGCTTAAGGAGTCCCTCCCGGATCTCGGTAAAGCGTCCCAGATTATCAAAGAAAACCTTGCCGTTGGTGGCTGTGGATAAGGAAATGTCATTCATCTGCAGCCACAGGCGGTTGGTAGTCGGAACCTCATGGATAGCCAGGAACTTATCATAGAAGCCTTCGATGGTGAGAAGACCTACCCGGCCTTCCCCTAATTCGCAGGCGTTCCTTGCCTCAAAGGGGCCGTAGGTATCGGGAAGCTCTGCAATCTTTGCCTTTAGGGCTTCGCCATATACAGCCATATCCTCCTCAGGAATGAAGATCTGGAAAGACGGTCCGAAGTCGTGATCTCTGGAAATGTTATCGTCAAATCCAAAGCACTCGGAGCCCTCTCCCACAAGACCTGCAGCCATCCTTGGAAGATGCGCGGCAAACTCCTTCTGGAGCATGGGGTAGCATACATCGTAGAAATATGCCTCGGACAGAGCCAACCCCTTCATGTTAATATCAATCTCAGCCTTTGGCCGCTCATACTCAGTGGAAGCGGCGGCATACTGCACATGATAAATATCGTTCATCGGATCAGTACTCCTGTTATCAGCTGACCTTCCGGTATTGTTCAGATTAGTTGCTTGTCTGCTGATCTGGTTCAGACCATCCAGACTGCCCGGAATGGGGATACTGGTCAGTTCAAGAGCGGCACTGTGGGTAGCTGCGCTTCCCTGTTGTACTTTTGCAAGAGCCTGCTCATAGTTGGTCTTGCTCACCTGATAGGATTCACTCTTAACGCCCATCTTTCTCTTGCTGATCTCAACAGCTGTCTTAAAACAGCCGAGGGCCTGTTCATAATCGCCATCCTCATAATAGATAATACCCAGATTATTAAGCGAGGTTGCATATAGAACAGGAGAGGAATCAATATTCTTGCGGAAGATGAAGATTGCCTGCCGCAGGCAGGTAATTGCCTTATCCCGCTGTCCCGTATGCTTATAAGGGTCGACCAGATTATTCAGAGTCACACCGTAAAGCACTTCATATTGAGGATCCTGCCTCAGTATGGAGAGTGAAATCTGGTGAAGAGGAATGGCCTCCTCATCCCGTCCCATCTGCTGGTAGAGCAGACCGAGATTGTTAACCAGGCTGGCATACTGCAGGAGCTGTACGGCATTCTTATCTTCAAATATCTTCTTGGCCCGGAGGAAGAGATGCTCACTTTCCACATTCCTGTTCATCTGACGCAGAAGGTTGGCCAGATTAACCAGACAGGAAGCGTAATCCAGATGCTCCGGTCCCTTCATGTTATATGATATTCTCAGAGCCTTCTGAAGGGGATCAAGAGCCTCCTCATACCGTCCCAGGTTGCGAAGCAGACCACCGTACTCAACGTAGAAGGAGAGGGTCTCGTCATGATTCTCCCCGTTGACCTCGATGGAGACACGGATGCACTCCTCATAGACTGCAACGAGATCCAGCCAGCGTCCCTCGTCATGCATCTTGTCAACTTCTCTGTATAGTTCTTCTAAACGCTGCCTACTCATACTATCACCATCCTATAATCCGATACACCAGAAATCCTTCTGGAAAAGATCATCCCCGCTCTTATCACGGAGAACGGGATGGAAGTCAAAATTGACAGCTCCTACCGGAATCTTCCGGTCTACGGCCTTCATAATCCGGGCAACTCCCTCATACCCGAAAGCACCACACAGATCGATAGCCAGGACACCCTTCTTAAGCATCTCCTGAGCCACAACCTCTGCCTGGTCATAATTGGCACAGCCAACTGTATACATGATGATCTTCTCAGACTCGATCACAGACCGGTCCTTCTTAGGATTACAGCCTTCATTACAAAATATAAAAGCAACCTTAAACTTTAAATCGTTCATTTCTTCTCCCAATTCTCAAGAGCTTTATCAAGTACCTGCATAGCCTTCTTGCCGTCAGTTGCAGTCATCAGGGCAACACCGTTCTCCTTGCACTTCTTGTATGTAGCAAGAACAAGATCGATTTCTGAGGATATCTTGGAAAGAGTGAGGACAAAGATAACATCGATGTTATGCTCCTCCACATCCTTCATCATCCTGCGATATCCCGGGCGATCCAGATTATCCGGCGGATAGTCGCCAAGATCTGTGTAGTTGATAAACTCACAGTCCTGACCATAGATACCGATCGCACGGTTCTGGCACTTCACTCCGTCTGCAATCATACCCTTAACATAGGTCTGAGAACATCCCGGACATCCACCACGGTAATGCTGATGATTATAGATTCCAACACGTGTCATAGTAAATACCTTCCTTCCGGATCAGATGCCTGATCCCTTTATCGCTCAAACGCAGAGCATCTAAACTTAAAAAAATACATAGTTCTACTGAGTACATTTTACCAAATCCACTTGTAAAGCATAAGTAAGAAATGGCTATAATGATAGGAAATTATGATACTGAAATCTATTTGGATTTTACTATAATATCGCAGACATACTCCCATAGAGAATGGAGGGGATTTGGTATAATATTGAGTAAGTCCAGTCGCAATGCGTGGGACTTACACATCATTATTATTTTTATTACTTAAACTTTAATTACCAGTGGGGAGGTTTATACTAGATGGATCGCAAAGCAATTATCAAGCTGATTATCAATGATGAATGGGATATGTTCCAGAATGTACATAATATTGGCGGAAGAGCAGGCTGTCAGGATGAATATGCCACATTTGTCCTGATGAGAGGCAGTCAGTTTGCCAGCTGGCCGGATGAGGTGATCGTAAGCTATCTCACCGACCTGGAGGATGCCAAGTCCGCAGAGAGGAATCTCGTGATGGAGAAGTATGCTCACATGATGGAAACTACTGATCCCATGTACTATTCCCAGATCAGCAGCCTGCTGCCTGAGATTTCCGAGAATGCACTGATTCTTGCTCAGGCCATCACTGAAAAGTATATGGTATGGGAGAAAGAAGTGAATATCAGATACCCCAATGTCAGAAAGCAGGGCAGGGCGGCCACTCCTGATTCCGCAGACGGAAGAGCAAGCTTTAAGACTTACCTTCAGTGTGAGCTGATGACCTATTCTGAGAGAACTCTGGCCCTCCTGGCCAATTACATTCTCAATCATCCTGAGGAGAACCTCTACTTAAAGAGCATGGAAGTTATGGCCAAGGGTTATGGCTATGCATCCCTGGATGAAGCGGAGAAAGCACTGGCCGGAATGTCATCCATGTTTTAGGAGCCGGATTTTGTCTCGATTGTGCAGCAAGAGAGATACAAAATCGGGCATTCGACAACGTTAGTCAGATAATAGATAGCGTCATTAGAGGAGAAAGAACATGAAAAGAATATTATTACTTACCGGTGATTTTACAGAAGATTATGAAACCATGGTTCCCTTCCAGGCTCTGGAAGTTGTGGGTTATAAGGTGGATACCGTTTGCCCTGACAAGAAAGCAGGAGACTTTGTAAAAACTGCTATTCATGACTTTGAGGGAGACCAGACTTATACCGAAAAGCCCGGACATCTCTTTCAGCTGAATACTGATTTCGATGCCGTGGATTTCGACAATTATGATGGATTATTCATCACTGGCGGACGTGCTCCAGAGTATATCCGCTTAAACGACAAGGTGATCACCCTTGTAAAGTGCTTCATGAAATCCGGCAAACCGGTGGCAGCCATCTGTCATGCAGCCCAGGTTCTTACCGCAGCTGGTGTGGTGGTTGGAAGAACCCTTACCGCATATCCGGCTCTGGCAGCGGACGTCAGGATTGCAGGAGGAACATTCATCGAGGCAGCTCCGGATCAGGCAGTAGTTGACGGCAATCTGGTAACCGCACCTGCCTGGCCAGGCAACACCGCTATCTTAAGAGAGTTTATCCGGCTGCTTGAGAGTTAACTATTTAAGTGAATAAGTCCAGTGCGCAGCGGCTGAGCAAAGCGGCATGCTTGCATGTAAGACTGCTCAGACATTGCGCACGACAAACAGTATCGAGCGGAGCAGTGTGCTGCGGAGCGAGATACTGTGGCGGATTGCGGGAGCTGCCTTAAGCAGCGAAGCAATCCGTGGGACTTATTCACGCGATTAACTATTTCAATATCTTCTGGCAGCCTAAACCTGAAGATCGTGCCAAAGTGACAGCCCGCAGGGCTGACACAAGTTCAATTAAAGCTACCGAAATGGAGAAAAATAGCTGAGGTAACAGCGCGGGAAGCGTATGAAGCTGATAGAAAGGGAATTCCAGCGGTTCTATCTG